>NZ_JBKZWT010000067.1:0-15398 GCF_047759905.1 Sinomonas sp. G460-2
TGAAGCCCTCGGCCTCTCCTGACGGGTTGAGCGTGGGGTAGACCACGGGCCGGGTGGAGGCTTCACGAGGTGCTGTCTCAGTAGACAAGATCGTCCTCCTCGCCGCGGCGCACGGTGATCGCGCCGCTCGCCTCGAGCTCGCGGATAGCCCGGACGATCGAGGCGCGCGCCTCCTGCACCTCGGAGGCGCGGACCGGGCCCACGGCCGAGATCTCGGACTGGAGGATCTCGCGGTTGCGGTCCGAGACGTTGTTGTTGATCGCGTCGAGCACGGGCGGGGCGGCGCCCTTCATGGCGCGAGCCAGGACGCCCGCGTCGACGCCGCGCAGGATCTGCTGGATGTCGCGGCGCTCGAGCTTGACGATGTCCGCAAACGTGAGCATCTTCGAGCGCACCTCCTCGGCGAGCTCGGGATCGCGCTCGTGGAGGCCGTCGAGAACCGCCCGCTCCGTCGAGATGTCGGAGCGGTTGATGATGTCCACGAGCGGCTGCACGCCGCCGATCACCTCGACCTGCCTGCGGCCCGGTCCGAGGGCGGCGCCGGTGCGGGACTTGAGGCTCTCCGCGACGATGCTCACGGCCTCGGGCGTCGCGGAGCCCATCGTCGCGAGGGCGTGCGCCACGTCGATGGCCTGGGCGCCGCCGAGGCCCGCCATGACTTCCGAGGCCTTGTCCGGCCGCAGGTGCGCGAGCACGAGCGCGATCGTCTCGGGGAGCTCGCCGTCGAGGAGCGTGAGGAGCTGGGACGGGTCCACGCTGTCGAGGAACTCGAACGACTTGCCGGCCATGGTGGACGCGAGCCGATCCATGACCCCCGCGGCGCGGTCCGCGCCGAACGACGATTCGAGGAGGCCCACCGCGAGGTCGCGCCCGCCGCGCGTGGTCCGCCGGCCCGCGACCGCGATCTCGTGGAACTCCGCGATGACGTGTTCCGACACCGTCGCGTCGACGCGGCTGAGCCGGACGATCTCCGCGGCGATGTCTTCCGCCTCGGACTCGCTGAAGTGCCCCATGACCTTCGCCGCGTTCTCCGGGCTCATCTGCATGAGCACGATCGCGACCTTCTGCGTCCCGGTGAAGAGGTCCGCCGGCGTCATACGCTCTGCCTCTCGTCCATGAGGCCCCGCAGGAACTCCGCGGTCTTCTGCGGCTCGATCGCGCCGAGGCGATCCACCTGCGCGCGGCGTCGCTCGGCGTCGAGCACCTCGGCGCCCGGATCCGGCAGGGCCGGGAGGGGCTCTGCCGCGGGGAGCGCGACGGTCGCCGGGGCCTCGAGGATCGCCGGCGCGTCGACGTCGTCGAACACGATGTCTCCGCCGAGATCGAGCGGCTCGCGGACCGCCATGCGGCGCGAGCGGACCCACAGGAGCACCGCGGCGACGAGGATCACGAGCAGCGCGATGCCCGCCCACATGACGTTGGTCCACAGCTGCGCCTGGGCCTTCGTGGCGTCGTCCGCCTGCTGCTGCGCGAGCGCTGCCCTGGCCTGGTCCGCCGCAGAGGTGCTGAATGGCACCACCTGCATCGAGAGGACGTCGCCGCGCGACGCGTTGATGCCCGCCGCGGCGGAGACGAGCGCGTTGAGATTCTGGATGTTGAGCCCGTTCGCCGCGGACTGGTTGATCGCGACGGACACCGATTGCCGCTTAAGCGCTCCGGCGGGGATCGTGCGGTCCTCCGTGACCTTGTTGACGGCGTTGTCCTGCGTGTTGGTGGTCGAGTCGTAGTTGCCGTTGCCGGCCGAGCCCGCGCCGCCCGCGCCGCCCGTGCTCGTCCCCGAAGGCACCGCGATGTTGTCCGGCCCGAGGACGCCCGAGGCTCCCGCGCCACCCGTCCCCGCGTATTTCTCCGTCTTGCTCGACTGGCTCAGCGGGGCCGTGTCCTTGTTGCTCGAGAACGTCTCCGACTTCTGCTGCGCGGACTGTTGGTCCACCTCGGGGATCACAGCGACCGTCGCGTTGCCGGGCCCGAGGACCCGGTCGAGGACGGCCTGGACCGCGGCTTGGGTGCGCTGCTGATAGTCCGCGGCCTGCTTCGAGCCATTCCCGCTGCCGCCCGCCCCTCCGGAGCCGACGGCGGAGAGCACGTTGCCCTGCGAGTCCACCACCGAGACGTTGGCCGGCTTGAGCCCCTGGACCGCGGCGGAGGTCAGGTGGACGATCGCGTCCACCTTGTCGCTCGAGAGCGTCTGGCCCGGCAGCGTCTGCACGAAGACAGATGCAGTGGGGTCCGCCTGCTGCGACGTGAAGACGGTCTGCGCGGGGATCGCGAGCTGGACCGTCGCGGTCTTGACGCCGTCGAGGTGGGAGATCGTCGTGCCGAGCTCGCCCTCGATGGCCCGCTTGTAGGTGACGTTCTGCTGGAACTCCGAGGACGTCACGCCCATCTTGTCGAGGAGCGAGTAGCCGGTCGCGGGCGCCGCCGGGAGGCCCGCCGCCGCGGCCTTGAGCCGCTCGTCGTAGACCTTCTCCTGCGGGACAAGCACGGTCGAGCCGCCGTCGGACAGCTGGTACGGCACGTTGTCCTTGCCGAGCTGCTGCACCACGGCGCTCGCGTCCGCCCCTTGGAGCCCCGTGAAGAGCGGCGCGTAGCTCGGCTTCATGAGCCACGAGGCGAGCGCGACGCCGCCGAGCACAAGGACCGCGAGGCCGATGATCGCGACCGTGCGCTGGCCCACGGTGAAGCCCTTGACCGTCGCGGCGAAGCGCCTCCCGAGCGCGGTGACGAACGGCGGCATCAGCCCTGCATCCTCATGATCTCGTTGAACGCGTCGACGGCCTTGTTGCGCACGGTCGAGGCGAGCTCGAGCGTCACCTGGGCGCGGGTCGCCGCGATCGTGGCGTTGTGGATGTCATCGAGGTTGCCCGTCACGGCCTGGACGGCGAGCTGGTTCGACGTCGACTGGAGCTGCTGGAGATTGTCGACGGCGCCCGCGAGGCTCGCACCGAAGTCGCCGCTGGACGCTTGGGCGCCCGCCGCCGTCGTCCGTGCCGCTGGCGAGACGGACGACGACGCCGGGGCGGCAACGCCGGCGACCACGGCGCCGATCGGGCCGAGGGCTGCAAGGCTCATGAGGACTTCCCGATCTGGAGGGCCGCTTCGTAGATGTCGCGCGCGCGGTCCACGACCTGCGCGTTGGCCTGATAGCCGCGCTGGGCCATGATGAGCGCGCCCATCTGCTCGTTGAGGTCGATGTCCGGGTACCGGACGTAGCCGTCCTTGTCCGCGAGCGGGCTGTCCGGCTGGTAGGCGAGCCGACCCGTCGCGTCGCCCTGCGGCGTCCCGCTGACGTAGACGCCCGAAGTCCCCGGGCCGGCCTGCACCTCGATGTACCGGGCCTGGAACGCGGGCCCGCTCGTAGGCGCGGCCGTGTTGACGTTCGCGAGGTTGTCCGAGATGGCGTCAAGCCACTTGCGATGCACCGTAAGCGCGGTGCCGGCGATGCCGATGGCGTCGAACGTCATGCCGTCCTCATCGCCGCGCGCACGCCCGTGAACTCGGCGTTGATCGCCTGCGACGCGAACTGGTACCGCAACACGGTGTCGACGTTCGAAAGCGTCTCGGTGTCGAGGTTCACGTTGTTGCCGTCGGTGCGCGTGGGCTCCTGCGAGACCGCCGTCGTCGCGGCGACGCTTCCGTGCCCGGCCGCGACCGAGGAGGCGAGCGCCGACTCGAACTGGACCCGCTTCGCGTGGTAGCCCGGGGTGTTGACGTTCGCGATGTTGTCCGCGATGGCCTGCTGGCGAAGCGACAGTCCGTTGAGCGCGCTCGTGAGCGCGGCAGAGGTCACGGAATCGAGCACACAGTCCTGCCTGGGTCGGGAGTGGCTGGCCGATCCGTGGCCAGGTTCTTGCGAGCAGTCCGTGCTCAGGGGCAACTATCGGCAGTGCGCGGCGGCGCGTTAGACGCAGCGCTAGCCGACGTGGACCCAGGGGCGCTGCGTGACCTCCGGGACGGCCTGGCGGAGCACCTCGCGCGTCACGGGGGCGATCTCCCCCTCTCCGAAGAACATGAAGCGCAGCAGGTTCCGCACCGGATTGCCCTCGGTCCACCGGAAGTAGACGTGCGGCATGAGCCCCGAGACGTCGCGGATGTGCAGCAGCACGGACGCGATCGTGTTGGGGATCACGGGCCCGTGCACCTCAAGCACGCGGTAGCCGTGGCGCAGCAGCCCGTGGACCTCGAGGGCCGTTTCGAAGTCCGAGGAGTCGTCGAGGAACACCTCGAGGAACACGACGTTCTCATCGGCCGCGAGATGGCTCGTCTCCCGGATGGATTCGAGCTTATGGAGGTAGGCCTCGCTTGAGAGCTCCACCGGCTCATGGGCGATGACGTGGAGGGCCCGCGCGTCCCGCGAATCGAGGAAACCGCGCGCCTTCTCGTCGAACTGGATGCTCGTGGCGTGCAGCTCAAACGAGCGCTTGGCCCGTGAGACGAGCGAGACGACCACGATCGCCGCGATGAAGATGGCCGCGATCTCGAGGCCTTCCGGGCGCTCGACCATGTTCGTCAGCGTCGTGTAGACGAAGGCCACGGCGATGATCCCGAATCCGACCACGAGCCTGCCCTGCCGCCTGCGCCGCGCCGACAGGGTCACGGCCACGGCCGCGGACGTCATGAGCACGAGCACGCCGGTCGCGTACGCACCGCCCTGCGCGTCGACGTTCGCCGAGAAGATGAGCGTGACGAGGAACCCGATCGCGGTGAACACGAGCACGAGTGGCCGCATCGCCTTGGTCCACTGCGGGGCCATCCCGTACCGCGGCAGATAGCGCGGCACGAGGTTCAGGAGCCCGGCCATCGCGGACGCACCCGCGAACCAGAGGATGGCGATCGTGCTGAGGTCGTAGACGGTGCCGAAGCCCACGCCCAGATACTCGTGGGCCTGCAGGGCCAGGGCGCGGCCGTCCGCCGGTCCTCCCGGCTGGAAGTCCTGCTGGGGTATGAGGATCACGGTCGTGAAGCTCGTGGTGAGGAGGAAGGCGCTCATGATGACCGCCGCCCCCGTCAGCAGGCGCTTCGTGCCCCGGATGCGACCGGTCGGATTCTCCTCGGTGTCACTCGCGTCGCCCCGGATCTGCGGCATGACGGCCACCCCGGTCTCGAAGCCCGACATTCCAAGGGCGAGCTTGGGGAACACCAGGAGGGCAACCGCGATCATGAGGAGCGGGTTCCCCTGCGAGGTCACCGCCGCGTGCCACCAGTCCGAGACCTGGATCGGGTGGGACAGCAGTTGGCCCAGCGTCACGACCACGAGGATGGCATTGAGGCCCAGATAGATGCCGACGAGCACCACGGCGACGCCGATCGCCTCCCTGAATCCGCGCAGGAACACCGCCCCCAGCAGGGCGAGCAGCACCAGGGTGACGGCGACGTTCTGGCCCTGCAGCCAGCCGGGCATGAGCGGATTCGCGATGAGGTGCGCGGCGGCGTCCGCGGCGGAGAGAGTCATCGTGATGACGAAGTCCGTTGCCGCGAAGCCGATCAAGGCCAGCACGAAGAACTTGCCGCCCCAGCGCGAGAGGAGCCGTTCGAGCATCGCGATCGAGCCCGAGCCGCTGTGGCTCTCGACCGAAACCCTCCGGTACACGGGAAGCGCCCCGCAGAGCATGACGATGACGAGCAGTATCGTGGCCAGCGGCGACAGCACGCCAGCCGCGACCGCGGCAATCGCGGGCGCGTAGCCGAGTGATGAGAAGAGGTCCACGCCAGTCAGGCACATCACCTGCCACCACGAGTGCTTCCGCTCGTTGGGGCGCGGGACGGCGTGGGGCCCCTGATGGAGCGCCTGGGTCTGATGCAGATCGTGGAGCAGCCAGCTCCTGAAGGAGCCGGATGTCACCCGTGGTTGACTCAAGGCTGTCATGAGAAGCCCTCCCGACTCGGCGTGCTGATCACCCCAGTCGAGGCGACCGTAACACCGGCCGCGCGGGCGGACACCCGGATTTACGGGTTTTTAATATCCGGCGGACACTCCAGCCGGCGGAATCCGGCCTACCCCGTGACGTCGAGATACAGGGCCGCGCCCTGGCGACGGGCTGGGATGGCGTCCAAGGCAGCGAGGTGACGCCCCGCCGTCGTCCGCGCCTCCTCGAAGCGCGCGGTGAGATCGCCCTGCCGGCTCAGCACCGCGACAGCGCGCTCGAGGAGGCGCTCGGGAAGCGGCCCGAGGTCGCCGGGCGGGGTCCAACGTTCGACGGCGGGAGCCAGCTGCGCGTCGAGACGTCGCTCAGCGTCGTCGAGGTCCGCGACGAGCCGGCCGAGCACTTCGTCCCACGTCTCAGACAACCGCGGCACCTGCGGCCGCGTGCCACGCCTCCTGGAGCGGCTCGAGGAGGCCGATCGCCTCGCGCGTGCGGGCCACGTCGCGGTGGATGTTCGCGTTGACGAGTGCCACGCGCACGTACTCGTAGATGGCGCGCAGGCCGTCGGCGCCGTCCCATCCGTCTGGCCTGAGGGTGGCCGTGAGCTCGGCGACGATGTCCTGCGCGTGCAGGAGGTTCTCGCTCGCGGACGGCCAGTTCGCGGCGTTCTGCGCGATCTCGGCGCGGCGCAGGTCGAGCAGAAGGCGGTCGTACAGCATCGTGAGGAGCCGGGCAGGGCTCGCGGAGAGGATCGCGTCGCGGTTGTACTGCTCGCGCGCACGGGCTATTTGTATGGTCACGGGTGGCTCTCCCTTACTTCGAGCTCGAGGACGAGGACTGCGACGAGGGGGCGCCCGGGAGCCCCGCGATCTGGCTCGTGAGCCACGACTGCTGCGACTTGAGCGCCCCGAGGGACGTGTCCATGGCGTTGTAGAGCGCCGTGAGCGCCGCCTTGCGGTCGGCGAGGCGCGTGTCCCAGTCGCTGATCTGGCTCGCGAGGTCGGACACCTCGGACTGCCGGCCCGCGATGAGCGCCGTGACCGATCCCGTGACGGGGTCGGAGGCGTTCTTCGCGGCCGTCGCGACGCGACCCGCGATCTCCTGGAGCGCCGACTCCGTCCCCGCGGGATCCGCTGCGAGGGCGGCGCCAAACTTGGCCGAGTCGAACGTGAAGCTGCCGTCCTGCTGGATGCTGATCCCGAATTCCGAGGGCGAGTGCCCGCTGCTCGTCGGGAGGTACAGGGCGTTCGTGATCGAGTCGGAGATGCTGCCCACGGTCGAATCCCCCGTGAACAGGCCACCTGCGGCCGACGACCCGCCGGTCGAGTTGATCGTCGTGGTGACCTTGGTGTTGTCGGAGATGTTGCTCAGGAGGTCGTTGACGGCGGCGACGAGATCGTTGGCCTGCTTCGTGACGCCCGCGTTGTCAGCGCCCACCGTGATCGTCACGCTGCCGCCCACCGCACCGCTCGCGGCGGTGACGTTGACTCCCGGAACGATGTTGGTGAACGTGTTCGTCGACGACGTGATGGTCTGCGCCGCGGCCGTCCCCGCGTAGAGGGTCGCCGAGGCGTCCTGGGCGGCGGTGACGATCGCGGCTCCCGGCTGGGCCATGAGATCCGTCGCCGTGCCGCCGGTCACCTGGGCGCCCGTGCCCTGGTAGACCTTGAAGGCGCCGGCCGCGCCGGACTGTGTCGCGGTCAGCTGGAGCCGGTAGAGCGGGTTGCCGCTCGCGTCGGTGCCTGCGGCGACCTTGAGGGCCTTGGCGGGACCGCCGGAGGCGTTGATCGCACTCACCACATCGTCGAGCGATGTGCTCGCCGGGGTGATCTGCGTCTGCTTGCCCGTCGCGTCGACGAGGGTCAGAGCGGAGGGCGCACCGGTGGTGTCGGTGGGCCACGTGCCCATCGCCGACGTGACGTCGACCTGGGTCTGGGCCAGCCGGTTGAACGTGAGGCTGAACGTGCCCGCCGTGGCCGTGGGCCCCGCCGTCGCGGTCACCGCGGTGTTGCTCGTCGTCGTCGTGAAGAGGTTGAGCGCGCCCGGCGCCGAGGCCTTGCTCGCGAGGCCGCTCAGCGCGGACGCCTTGCCGTTGAGCGTCTGGAGGACGCTGATCATGCTCTGATCGTCCGCCTGGGTCTGCTTGAGCTGCTGCTGCGGCAGGGCCTCGACGGCCATGAGCGAATTGATGATCGAGGTGAGGTCGAGCCCGCTGCCGAGCCCATTGATCGAGATAGCCACGTGCGTGCTCCTTGAGTCGCGTCGCGTACCGCTTGCCCGTCAGGGCTTGCCATCGGTGCTTGCCCCCGGGTGCTTGCCCCCGGTGCGTGCCACCGGTCCTTACCCCCGGCGCTTGCCGGTGTGGGGAGAGGCCGACGGCGGCCAGAGGGTCGGTGCCCCTTGGCCGCCGGCGGCGGTGGTTCCGTTGCCGGAGCCCGTGTTAGCCGAGGAGCTTGAGGATGCCCTGGCTGGACTGGTTGGCCTGGGCGAGCATCGCCGTGCCGGCCTGCGAGAGGATGCTGTCCTTCGTGTAGTTGACCATCTCGGAGGCCATGTCCGTGTCCGTGATGTGGGAGTTGGCCGCCGAGAGGTTCTGCGACGAGATGTTCGCGATGTTGATCGCGTGGGTGAGCCGGTTCTGGGCGGCACCGAGTGTCGCGCGGGCACTCGAAACGTAGGCGATCTGCGTGTCGATGAGCGAGATCGATGCCTGCGCGCCGGAGGCCGACGTGAAGTCGAGGCCGCCAGTCGCGCCGGCCGCGCCTGCCGCGAAGCCCGTACCAGGAGCGACCGTCGCGTCGACCTTGCCACCCGAAATGGCCTTGATGTTGAGCCCTGTGGCCGCACCAGTGGAGTCCCGCACCACGGTCGCCACCATCTTGCCGGCGAAGCCGGCATCGGCGTTGAGCGCGTTGGCCACGTCCGAGGCCGACTTGTACGTGCCCGCCGCACCCAGCGTGACGGTCACGGCGCTCGTCGTGGTGCCGTCGGTCACCGTGAACTTCTGCGCGCCGGCCACGGTCGCCGCGCTCGCGTCGGTCAGGGCAAACGTGGCACCCGTGTTGCCCACGCCCAGGGCGGAGGCGATGCTGCTGACGTTGGCGTTCGCGAGGTTGAGGCCGATCTGGCTGTTCGCGCTGCCGTCCGAACCAATCTGGAAGTTCAGGTTGGTCGCGGAGCCGTTGAGGAGCTTGATCCCGTTGAAGTTCGTCGCACCGGAGATGCGGCCGAGCTCGCTCACGAGGTTCGTGGCTTCCGACGAGATGGCCGCACGCGACGCGGCGTTGTTCGAGTCGTTGCCGGCCTGGACCGCAAGATCGCGCATGCGCTGGAGGACCGAGTGGACCTCGCCGAGCGCGCCGTCGGCGGTCTGGACCAGGCTGATGCCATCCTGACCATTACGGGCGGCGATGTTGAAGCCGTTGACCTGGGACTTGAGGCCTTCCGAGATGGAGAGGCCGGCCGCGTCGTCGGCGGCGGTGTTGATCCGAAGGCCGCTCGAGAGCTTGCCCATCGAGATCGACATGTCGTTGGACGTCTTGCTGAGGTTGAGGTAGGCCTGCATGGCCGAAAGGTTGGTGTTGACGGTCAGAGCCATCGTGAATCCTCCGTGAGTGAGAAGTGGGTGTTGCCTCGGGCCCATCCGTGGGCCCTCGACGCTCACTATCGGCAGGTCTGGCTCGACCGTTAATCTCGACCGCTAATCTCGAACGCTCATGCCGCCTCCCCTACCCCGTGATCAGGTGCCGCGGAGGCGCGTCGAAGCCGCCGCCGTCGTACAGTCGCGCAGCCTTCTGCATGTAGTACGCCCATTGCGGGCCGGCGATTAAGGCGCCGTCGACGCTCGCGTAGTGCCGCCCGTTGACCCACACGTCTCGCCCGATCCGCGCGCTCGGGTCGTTGAGCGCCTCGCCGAAGAAGGAGGCGGTCGCGAGCCCGCGCGTGTAGCCGACCACCCACGTCTGGCTGTTGTACTGGTTGGTGCCCGTCTTCGCGGCGGCCGGGACGCCGAGCTTGATCGTCGAGCCCGTACTGTCCTTGATATTGGCGCCCGATCCCTTCGTCAGGACGTCCTCCAGGACATTCGTGACGGCCTTCGCGACCTCAGGATTGATCGCCCCGGTTTGGCAGTCCGGCGTCTGGCCGCTGATCTTGCGTCCCTGCGCGTCGGTCACCTCGCGAATCGAGACTGGCGCGCAGTAGGTGCCGTTGCTCGCGAACGTCGCGAACGCGCTGGCCATGGTGAGCGGCGCGACGTTCTCGCCGCCCAGCAGGTTGCCGAGCGTCGCGAGATCGAGCTTGGCGTCCTTGCCCTCGCCCCGGTGAAGCCTCAGTGCGTCGGCGGCACGCTGGATGTTGCAGAAGTCGCTGAGCCCGGCAGCGGAGGCAAAAGTGGCCGTGTTGATCGACTGGTAGACGCCCTCGCGCACGGACATCCGGCGGTACCAGTTGGGCTCGTCGTTCTGGAGGCTCCGCGCCGCGCCAAGGCTCAGCTCGCTGTCGTTATACGCGCCCATGACCCGCCCGCAGGTGCTCCGCCACGGGTGGTTGAGGGGGTAGACGCGGCGAGAGGCGTCAACGGTCTGGTTCGTCGGCCTGCCCTCTCCGAGCCATGCGGCGAGCGTCACGGGCTTCATCGTCGATCCCGGCTGGAACCCACCAGCCCCGCCCAGATCGTTGCCGCTCGCGTCCGCGGCGTCGACGTTGAAGTTGTAGCTCGTCACGAGTCCCGCGCCTTGATCCCTGAGCTTGCGCGAGTTCTGGGCCATCGCGAGGACGTTGCCTGTGCCCGGCTGGACCGTCACGAGCGAGGCGCCCCACTTGTCGGGGTTTGGCCCTACCGTCGCGTCGACCTGCTCCTGCGCCGCGGCCTGGAGGCGCGTGTCGAGCGTCGTCGTGATTGTCAGGCCGCCGCGCATGACCTTGTTTGCCCTGCCGTCAGCGGTGTCGCCGAAGGCCGGATCGCTGAGCACCTGGTTGAGCACGAAGTCGCAGAATACTGGGCATGGGCCGCGTACGCGCAGCCCTGCTTGGGCGGGTTGAGCTTCGCCCCCATGGGGGTCTTCACGGCGTCGTTGTGCTGCTGCTCCGTGATGTATCCGTGCTCGAGCATCGCGCCGAGCACCAAGTTGCGTCGCTTGAGCGAATGTTCGGGACGCGCCACAGGATCGAACAGCGCCGGCCCGTTCACGAGCCCCGCGAGCGTTGCCGCCTGCGGCAGCGTGAGATCCTTCGCGTCCACGGAGAAGAAGTACTGGCTCGCGGCCTGGATCCCGTACGCGTTCCGGTTGAAGAACACGATATTGAGATAGCCCTCGAGGATCTGGTCTTTCGTGAACTGCCTCTCCAGGGCGATGGCGAGCTTCATCTCTCGAAGTTTGTGGCTCAGCTGCTTCTGCTGGCCGTTGAGCACCACCTCCTCATGCCGCCCCTCGGCCATGAGGTGATCGTTGATGACGTTGGCCACGTACTGCTGCGTGATGGTCGAACCGCCCTGTCGCCCCCCGCGGAGGTTGGAGATGACTGCCCGCAGGATGCCGGTCGTGTCCACCCCGCCGTGCTCATAGAAGCGGTAGTCCTCGACGGCGACGATCGCGTTCCTGATGTTCGGCGACATCTTCTCGAGCGGCACAGCGACCCGGTTCTCATCGAACACGGAGGCGAGGTGGGAGCCATCCGCGGCGACGATCTTGGTCACCTGCCCGGGAGGCGTCACCGTGAGCTCGCTCGGGAACCTCGCGAACAGCTTCGACGTGCCCTGCGCTGCGCTCCCCATCACGACGACGGCGGGCACCAAGAGCCCGGCGACGAGCACCCCGCACAGGGCACTGACCGTGACGAACGCGGCGAGCCTCCCCCACACCGTCGCCGGGCGGAATTTCCGCCGGTTTGCCTTCTCCTCGCGCACAAACGCCTCCCCCAGAACGTCCCCCAAATAGACACATATGCTACGGACGGGAAGCACCACTGAGACGATCGGCCTGACCACTGACACGAGGGGATACGAGGATTACGGTCCGGAGCCCGAAGCGCCCGGCACGAGACGGGGACCCGTCAGGCGAAGCGGGCCCGTCGGGCGAAGCGGACCCGTCAGGCGAAGCGGGCCCCTCAGGCGGCCGGCCTATTTTGTCGGTGGGTCTCCATAGGCTGGAGGTGTCTTGAAAGGGGGAGCAAGGCATGGACCAGAAGCGATTCGCGGCGGAGCCCGACGAGTGGATCCTCGACGCCTGGTTCACCGATCAGGAGGACTCGCTCCTGAACGGAACCGTGACCCTGCCCCTGGCCTCATACCTCACCGCCTCTGGGGCGCTGGAGATGGCCGAGGCCGCTGACCGGCTCATCGGCTGGGCCACCGCCATGAAACTGCGCGCCTTGGCTCGCGTCGAGCAGGCGATGGGCGAGGAATGGCACGGCCGCCGCGAAGAACAGCCCGAGCGGCTCGGGGGCGAAGAGACCCATGCTTTAGCCGTCGCCGAGGTCGCCACAGCGTGCGCTGTCTCCGAGAACGCGGCGGCACGCCTGCTCCACGACGCCGCCGACCTCGCAGCCCTGGGCGGATCCCAATGGGAGGTCCTCGAAGCCCTCGAAGACGGCCAGGTCTCCCCCGCTCATCTGCGGGTCATCCTCGATGCCTCGCGCACCGTTCCCGCCGAGTGTGCGGAGAAGTTCTCCCGTGCCGCCCTCCAACGCCTCTCGACCCGCACTGGTCGGCGCCGAACCCCGAGCGAGCTGCGCGCGTGCCTGCGCAAGCTCCGCGAGAAGATGCACCCCGAGCCCCTCGAAGCCCGAACGAAAGCCGCCCGCCGCGAGCGTGGGGTCTGGTTCGCACCCGACCCCGACGGGATGTGCACCCTCACCGCCCACCTACCCGCCGAGGCTGGCCTCGCCATCTACACGGGCCTGGACCGAGCCGCCCGAGCCGCGAAATCTCACGCTGTTCCGAACTACGCAGAGCCGAACCACGCTGTTCCGAACCACGCAGAGCCGAACCACGCTGTTCCGAACGCCGCACCGAACAACGCCGCGCCGAATTTCCCCGCTGCGAACGGTGCCGCGCTGCCCTACCCCGCAGCGCTCAGCTCCGCATCGGACCCCTCAGTCGTGTCTCCCGCCATCACCCGAGCCGCGGAGGAGCGCACCCTAAACGAGCTGCGGGCCGACGCCCTCGTCGAGCGTTTCCTCGGCAGTCCCGGAGCCTCGAGCGACGGCTTGGGCAACGGCCTGGGCGACGGCCGGGACGCGCACTCAGGCGAGGGAACCGGAGCTCTTCCGTTCCGCCCCGAGATTGTCGTCACCATCCCCATCGGGCTTGCCCTCGGCGCCGACCAAGCCGCGGGCACAGCGGGCGCCCACCAAGCCGCAGGCAGCGGGAACGCTGCCAACGCCGGGAACACGGGGAACGCCGCCAACGCCGCAATCGACGCCGGGATGCTCGCCTCGGCCGAGCTGGAAGGCTACGGGCCCATCGACGCGGCCACGGCGCGGCGCCTCGCCGCCCTCGCCCCCACCTGGTTCCGGCTCTTCACGGATCCCGTCACTGGCCGGGCGCTCGGAGTCGGGCGCACCGCGTATCGCCCGCCCCAAGCCCTGCGCCGCTACCTCGCCCATCGCGATGGAGGCTGCGCCTTCCCAGGCTGCACCCACCCAGTCCGGGGATGCGAACCTGACCACACCATCGAATGGCAACACGGCGGCGGCACCGATCCAGGGAACTTGGCCCTGCTATGCCGCAAACACCACGCCCTCAAGTCCATCGGCGCGTGGACCTACACGCACGTGAACACCAACACCCAACCTCCCACCGGCACTGGCACCGACACCGACACCGACACCGACGATTCCGGCCACGGCCACCTCATCTGGCGCTCACCCCTCGGCCGCACCCACACCACCGAGCCCAACGACGAGTTGCAACCCGTCCGCCCCCTCACTCCTCCCCAGGACCCCCCACCGCCCTATCCGCAAAACACCCCGCCGCCGGGCCCCCTGAGCACTGCGCCGCCCGACCCCCTAAACACCCCACCGCCCAACCCCCAACCCCCGCCGTTCTGATCACCCCCGCGCCCATCGGCGGGCGCGCCAATCACCCCGCCCCGCCAATCACCCCGCCCAGCCCAGCCCAGCTCGGCTGCCCCCACACCCAGCTCGGCTGCCCCCACACCCTGCCGCGCCAATCAGCCTCGCCAACCACCCCGCGCTAATCAGCCCGCCGCGCGTGCCGATAGTTCAGGTCACAAGGCGCGCACCCGCGTCTCGTCCGACCCTGTTGGCCTCATGGATGAGGAGTTGGCCAAGGAATGGCGATCCACGACTTGTCGGCCCAGCTCTGGCACGAGCGCGAGTTGCTGGATCTGCTGACGTTCAAGCTGGAGGAGGAGCAACTGCTCCTGACCGCCGGCAAGACGCGCTGGCTCTCGCACGCGACGCGTGAGGTCGAGCAGGTGCTTGAGCGCTTGTCCTCCGCGGGGCTTGCGCGCGCGGTGACGGCCGCCGCCGTCGCCCATGAATGGGGGCTCCCGGAAGAGTCGACGTTGAGGGACCTCGCCGCCGCCGCCCCGGACGGGCCGTGGGCGGAGATCCTCTCGGCACATCTCAAAGCCATGTCGGAGCAGGCGGCCCTCATCCGCCAGCTGCGCGACGCGAACGCACAGTTCCTCCGCGCCGCTTCGCGTTCCACGCAGGAGACGCTCGCCGAGACGCAGTCCAGCGCCAAGACCTACGATTCCCGCGGACGCGCTGCACGCCTCGACGGCGGGCGCCTCTTCGACCGGGACCTCTGAGGAAGGCCTACGTGAGCACCTTCGGAGCCCTCAACACGGCCTATCGCGGACTCTCCGCCGCCCAGCAGGCCATGGATCTGGCCGGGCAGAACATCGACAACGTCGGCACCGACGGATACACCCGCCAGCGCATCGACCAGTCCGCCCTGGGTCCGGTGGCGCAGGAAGGCCTCGCGGCCACGGGCCCGCGCGTGGGCCAAGGCGTCTCCGTGGATCGAATCGAGCGCCTCGGTAACGCGCTGCTCGACGCCTCGGTGCGCAGCACGGCGTCGTCCGCTGGCTACACCGCGCAGAGGTCCGCGGCCTACCAAGGCATCGAGGCGACCCTCCAAGAACCGGGGAGCAACGGCGTCGCCGCCCAGCTTCAGTCCTTCTGGGCGGCGTGGCAAGACGTCGCGAACCAGCCTGGCGAGGCGGCCCCGGCGGCCGCCCTCCTCCAGAGCGCGAGCCAACTCGCTGCGAAAATCTCCGGTGGTTACGCGGCGCTCAGCGATCAGTGGTCGGCCACACGCTCCGACGCGCAGGGCATGGTCGGGTCCCTCAACAGCGCGGCGCGCCAGGTCGCGTCACTCAACAAGAGCATCCGGTCCGCCCTCGCCGCGGGTGGCTCCGCGAATGAGCTCATCGACGCGCGGAACCGGCTCACGCAGACGATCGCGTCCCTCGCGGGCGGAACTGTGCGCGACGAGCCCGACGGGACGGCGACCGTCTACCTCGGCGGCAACGCGCTCGTGAGCGGCGACACCGCCCGCGC
>NZ_JBKZWT010000068.1:0-15385 GCF_047759905.1 Sinomonas sp. G460-2
GACCGCGCCGCCGAACTCGCCTCGCTCTTTCCCCGCGCGTCCGTCGAGGGGCGCACGACGGCGGAGCTCGCTTCGCTGCTCGAGGCCGCGGACGGCGTCGTCCATTGCACCCCGGTGGGGATGGCTGCACACCCGGGCACGCCGTTCGACACCTCGCTGCTCGACGCGCGGCAATGGGTCGCTGACATCGTGTACCGGCCGATTGAGACGCAGCTCGTGCGCGACGCCCGCGCGGCCGGATGCCGCGTGCTCGACGGCGGGCGCATGGCCGTGGGACAGGCCGTCGACGCGTTCCGCATCTTCACCGGGGTCGAGCCGGACGCGGAGCGGATGCGCGCGCACTTCCTCGAGCTCATCGAGCTCGAGGCTGCGTCAGAGCAGACCGCGGCATCCGCGTTCGCTGGTGCCTCAGGGGCCGCCTGATGCGCACCGGGATCGCGACCGTCTGCCTGTCCGGCACGCTCGAGGAGAAGCTCCGCGCGGCCGCGAAGGCGGGGTTCGGCGGGGTGGAGATCTTCGAAACGGACCTCGTCACCTCGTCGCTGAGCCCCGAGGACGTGCGCCGCCTCGCCGACGATCTTGGCCTCGGCCTCGATCTGTACCAGCCGTTCCGGGACTTCGACTCCGTGCCGGACGAGCTCTACCGCGCCAACCTGCGCCGCGCCGATGCGAAGTTCAAGCTCATGGGCCGGCTCGGCATCGACACCATCCTCGTGTGCAGCAACGTCGGGACGGCGAGCATCGACGACGATGCCCTCCGCACTGAGCAGCTCCACGGGCTCGCCGAGCTCGCCGCCGACCACGGCGCCAAGGTCGCGTACGAGGCGCTCGCGTGGGGCACCTACGTCAACGACTTCGAGCACGCGTGGCGAATCGTGGACGACGCCAACCACCCGAATCTCGGCACGTGCCTCGACACTTTCCACATCCTTTCGCGCGGCTGGGACACCGCGCCGATCGAGGGGATCCCGGGGGAGAAGATCTTCTTCGTCCAGGTGGCGGACGCCCCCAAGCTCTCCCTCGACGTGCTGAGCTGGAGCCGTCACTACCGCGTGTTCCCGGGGGAGGGGCAGTTCGACCTGCCCAAGTTCCTCGGCCACGTGGCCCGGACCGGGTACGCCGGGCCGGTCTCGCTCGAGGTCTTCAACGACACGTTCCGGCAGTCCGACGTAGAGCGCACCGCCGTCGACGCCATGCGCTCGCTCATCTGGCTCGAGGAGCGCACGGCGCAGCACCTGGCGGCGTCCGCCGCAGACGCGGCCGGCGTTGCCCCCTCGCCCGCTCAGCTCGCCCAGGCGTCCCGCGCCTACGCGATGCCGCTCACGACGCTCCCGCAGGTTGCGCCGCCGTCGGGCCTCAACTTCGCCGAGATCAAGGCGGCGGACGGCGGAGCGGCGACCGCCGAGCTCGAGCGCCTGCTCGGCCAGCTCGGCTTCCAACCGGGCGGCGAGCACCGCACCAAGCCCGTGAGCCTGTGGACGCTCGGCGACGCGCGGATCGTGCTCAACCGGCAGCAGGCCCGCGGCGTCGAGCCGGGGATCTCCGCGCTCGGCTTCGACGTCGAGAACTCGGTGGCCGCCGTCGCCCGCGCGGTGCAACTCAAGGCGGTGCCGGTGCCGCGGACCTCGCAGGCGAACGAGGAGGTGTTGCAGGCGGTCCAGGCGCCCGACGGGACCGAGGTGTTCCTGTGCCAAGACACGTTCTGGACCCAAGAATTCGGTTCGGGGGAGGGTGATGCCCGCGGCGAGCCGGACGACGAAGGCGTCGCCGGGATTGCGGAGCCGGCGTCAGGCGAAGCAGCCGGCGGAGCAATTCCGGTGGCGCCCACGCAAGGTGACCACACCTTGGCAGCTGCGCGCATCGACCACATCAACCTCGCCCAACCGTGGCAGCACTACGACGAGGCGGTCCTGTTCTATTCGTCGGTGTTGGCGCTGAGCCCGCAGCCGTCGCAGGACGTGTCGAGCCCGGCTGGTCTCGTGCGCTCGCAGGTCATGCAGACGGAGGACCGCTCGGTTCGGCTCGCGCTCAACCTCGCGCCGTGGGTGCAGGCCGACAGCGTGCGTGGAACGGTGCGGGATACGTTCCAGGAGCACATCGCGATTGTCGTCCCGGACCTCGTGGCCACGGCGAAGGCGTGCCGGGCCCGGAAGCTGCCGTTCCTCGCGATCCCCGAGAACTACTACGAGGACCTCGATGCCCGGTACGGCCTCGACCCGGAGTTTCTCGCAACGCTCCGCGAGCTCAATCTCCTGTACGACCGCGACGCCGACGGCGAGTTCCTGCACTTCTACACGGCCACCGTGGGGAGCGTGTTCTTCGAGGTGGTTCAGCGGATCGGCGGCTACGACGGCTTTGGAGCGCCGAACGCCCCGATCCGGCACGCGGTCCAGCACGCCCACCGGCGCTGAATTCTAGGGGCGACCGAGCGTTCGGGCGCGGAGATACTCCCGCAGGCCCGGGATGGCGAAGTCGACCTGACCATAGCCGGCTTGCTCCACGAGCCCAGCGTCGATGAGCCGGGCCCGATACTTGCCGACCAGATTCGGTCTTGCGCTCATGCGGCGGCCGATGTCACCCACATCGGACGCTCCGTCGTCCTGCGCCATCGCGAGGAGGAAGTCTGAATCGCGCGCGCTCGCTGTGGAGAGGGCAGCCTCGATGACGGTTCGCTCGTTGCGGCGGCGCGCGGCCGCAACGGCCCGCTCCACGGCGGCGGCGTCGAGTGAGCCCGACGCGGCTTCGGCCTCTTGCCAGAGGCTGTAGCCGACAAGTTGGATGAGGAACGGGTAGCCGCCGGTTCCGTCGGCGGCGGCCCTGGCTAGGTCGGGGTGTAGCTCGTAGCCGCCCTTAGCGAAGAGGTCGGCGAACGAGTTCGCGGTCTCGTCGATTGACGCGGCGTGCAGGTCGATGCGATCGGCCCTTCGGAGGAAGGTCGCGACGCCTTCGTTGAGTAGGTCGGAGACCGCGGCGGGCAGGCCTGCGAAGATGAGCGCGATCGGAAGGCCCTCGCGGATGAAGTGCTGAACATTGGCCGCGAGGGTAGCGATCTCGGTGCGATCGGCGGCATGGACCTCGTCGACCGTGATGGCGAGCCCCGTCGCGTGATCGTCGAGGGCCCGCAGCAGCTCCTCTCCCTTTTCGCGCCATGTGACCTGCTGCTCGGGCGGGAGTTGGGTGGTGACGCCGAAGCCGGCCACACTAACTCCCGTGATGCGCCGACCGGTGGGGCCGTCGCCCAGCTCCGCGAGCGCCCGGCGCATTGCCTCGCCGACCCTTCCCATGAATCCCGGCGTGGCCGTTTCCGAGATAACGAGCCAACCACGCTCCTGGGCCAGATCCTCCGCCGCGCCGAGCATGACGGTCTTGCCCACGCCCCGGGCGCCGGTGAAGATGGTGAGGAGCCCGGGCGCGCCCGACCTGATCCCGAGGCCGTATTCGAATTCGCGGAGCAAACCGTCGCGGCTGACGATCACGGGCGGCGTGGCGCCGGCTGTGGGGCGGAACGGATTCTGCACAGGCCCTCCGGTGAATCTAGGTGAATCTGGTGAATCTGGTGAATCTTCCTTGATTCTAGAGGGTCTAGAACGTGAGGCCGGTCAGGCCGACGCGCGGGGCGCGAACATGATCACCGTGACTCCGAGGAGGCAGATCACCGCTCCCGCGACGTCCCAGCGGTCGGGGCGGAAGCCGTCCACGACGACGCCCCACGCGAGGGAGCCCGCCACGAAGACCCCGCCGTACGCGGCGAGGACCCGGCCGAAATGCGCGTCTGGCTGGAACGTCGCGACGAAGCCGTAGGCGCCCAGGGCGGCGATCCCGAGCCCGGCCCACCACCAGGGCTTCCCCTCGCGGACCGCCTGCCAGACGAGCCACGCCCCGCCGATTTCGGCGGCAGCGGCCAGGACGAACAGCACGGAGGACTTGAGGATGCTCACGCCCACATGATCCCAGCCGCACGCGGTTCGGAGCCTCCGCACGGGAGTCCCTCGCCGTGAGACGAACCTCACAGGGGAAACGGAGACAATTTCCGAATCCGACGTTGCCTGCCTTCTTGCAGACTGCGTAAACTTGCAGAGTCTGCAAACTTAGGCAACCGAACAAGGGCCTCATCGAGTTTGCCCCCTCTGAGAGATTCGGATCAATCCCATGTCCAATCCTGCGGCCGGTTCTACGGCGCGCGACGCGCGGAGCGCCGCTCCGTCTAGCCCGGTGATGACCCACCGGCAGATTCTCCTGGTCATCTACGGCCTCATGGCGGGGATGTTCCTCTCGTCGCTTGACCAGACCATCGTCGGTACCGCGATCCGGACCATCGGCGACGACCTGCACGGCCTCGACCAGCAGGCCTGGGTCACCACCGCCTACCTCATTACCTCGACGATCGCGACGCCGATCTACGGCAAGCTGTCCGACATCTTCGGCCGCCGCCCGCTCTACATCTTCGGCCTCGGCGTCTTCATCGTCGGCTCGCTCATGTCCTCGTTCTCGACCTCGATGCTCATGCTCGCCGGATTCCGCGCATTCCAGGGCATCGGCGCCGGCGCGCTCATGTCGCTCCCGCTCGCGATCATGGGCGACATCCTCGCCCCGCGCGAGCGCGCCAAGTACCAGGGCTACTTCCTCGCCGTCTTCGCGGTGTCCTCGGTGGTCGGCCCGCTCATCGGTGGCCTGTTCTCCGGCGCGAGCCAGATCCTCTTCATCTCGGGCTGGCGCTGGGTCTTCCTGGTCAACGTCCCGATCGGCCTCATCGCGCTCGGCATGGTGCTCGCGTTCCTGCACCTGCCCAAGTTCCATGACCGGAGCACGTCCCGCATCGACTGGTGGGGTGCGACCTCCGTCATTGTCACGCTCGTTCCGCTCCTCCTCGTGGCCGAGCAGGGCCGGGAGTGGGGCTGGAGCTCCGCTGGCTCGATCGCGTGCTACGTGATCGGCGTGATCGGCCTCATCAGCTTCATCATCGTCGAGACGGCCATGAAGGATGACGCGATCATCCCGCTGCGGCTGTTCCACTCGTCGACGTTCTCGATGGCGACGGTGCTCGGCTTCCTCGTCGGCTTCGCGATGTTCGGCGCCATGCTGACGCTGCCCCTGTACCTCCAGCTCGTCACAGGCCTGAGCCCCACGGAGTCCGGCTTCGCGACCCTGCCGATGGTGGGCGGCCTCATGATCGCCTCGATCGTGTCCGGCCAGATCGTGGCCCGCACGGGCAAGTATCGGATCTTCCCGATCACGGGCACGCTCGTGACGGGCTTCGGCTACCTCGTGCTCACGTTCATGACCATTGACAAGCCGCTGTGGTTCCTCATGATCGCGATGTTCCTCATCGGTCTGGGCCTCGGCCAGCTCATGCAGTCACTCACCCTCGCCTCGCAGAACGCCGTGACGCCGCAGGACATGGGTGTCGCCACGAGCTCGGCGACGTTCTTCCGCCAGATCGGCGGAACGCTCGGCACCGCGGTGCTGCTCTCGGTGCTGTTCGCGCTCATGCCGACGAATATCACGACCGCGATGCAGAACAAGGCCGATCTCACGAGCGCGCTCGACGCGGCCCTCACCCCGTCCGTCGCGACCGACCAGGCCAACGCGGGCATCATGCAGCAGATCTGGAACCCGATCGTCACCCCGATCAAGGCCCAGATTCAGTCGGGCCTCGACCAGGGCACGACGGCAGCGAAGCAGGCCGCCGATCAGACTGTGACCCAGCAGGTGACCGCCGCCGTCCAGCAGCAAGTCGCCGCCGGTGCCATCCCGGCGTCGTCCGCCTCTGCGGTGATCGACCAGCAGTCCGCAGCCGCCAAGCCCGCCGCCGAGCAGCAGGCCCTCACGGCCGCCGCGAAGCAGGCCGGCGCCTCCGTGGTCGACGGTCGCCTCGCGATCGACTACTCGAACCAGTCGCAGCGTTCCGCGATCGTCGACAAGGTGGTTCCCACCATGATCGACCAGCTCAAGAACGCCACGTCGTCGAGCCAGTCGTCCTCGTCGAACACGTCTGACACCTCGTACCTCAAGGGTGCGGACGCCCGCCTCACGCGGCCGTTCATGACCGGCTTCAACTCGTCGGCCGTCAGCATCTACTGGGTAGGCCTCGGCGTGATCGCCCTCGCGTTCGTGCTCAGCTGGTTCTTCAAGACGCCGCCGCTTCGCGCGCGCTCGGCCCTTCAGGAGCAGGCCGACAAGCTCGGCACCGTTGACGACCTCGAGGTATACGCGATGGAGGCCGCCGCCGAGGCCGGAGCGCCCACGGCGCCGGCCACCGGGCCGATTCGAGTCCACCGGCCGTAGCGTCGGGGGTGGGGCGCACGCCGCTGGCGGGCGCCCCGCCAGACGTTCTGCATGACAGGAACCACCGTGAGCACCACCCCCACACCCCTCGCCGACAACCCGGGTTCGCTGCGAGAGCGCAAGAAGCTGCTGACCCGGCAGGCGATTCACGACGCGGCGTACGAACTCGTCGTCGAACGCGGTCTCGCCCACGTCACGATCGGGGACATCTGCGCGAGGGCCACCATCTCGGAGCGGACGTTCTTCAACTACTTCCCGTCGAAGGCGGCCGCGACCCTCGGCCTCCCCGCGACGCTCCTCGCGATCGAGCACGAGCAACGCTTCCTGCAGAGCAGCGGGCCGCTCGTCGACGACCTCTGCGAACTCGTGGCCAACGTCTCCGGCGGCCCGGACGAGAACCTTCCGCGCCTCCGCGAGCTCATGCGGCTCGAGCCCGACCTCCTCGCGGCGCTCCACCAGTGGACCTCGGGCGTGCGGGAGCGCGTGATCTACCTTGCCGAACAGAGGACGACGCCGATCCAGGCGCGCCTCTCCGTGGCCCTCGTCTTCGCGGCCCTGTTCCTGCACGCCGACAGCGTCTACACGACCCGTCCCGGTCGGCCCGCCCTCGAGGATCTGCGCACCACGGTCGGGCGGCTCTGCTCGCTGGCGATCGGCTGAGGGCTGGCCGGGCTGCCCGCCCGCCGCAGGGTTACGCTGGGCAGAGACTTGGGGTCACCCAGAAGAGGAGCCGTCATGGAACATTCGGGGAGCTGCTGCACGCCGTCGCGCGGGCCGGAGCCGGTATCGCTGGGCGCACCGAGGCGAGCGGACGACGGCGAGGCGGGCCAGGGCGGCAGCGTCGCCGGCGCGCTCCACGCCGAGGTGGCGGTGCCGGGTGGGCTCTTCGCGATGGGGGACGCGTTCGGCGAGGGGTACGCCTCCGACGGCGAGCTTCCGGTGCACGAGGTGACGGTCGACGGGTTCCGCATCGATGCGACCCAGGTGACGAACGCGATGTTCGCCGCGTTCGTGGACGCGACGGGCTACCGGACCGAGGCCGAGGCCTACGGGTCCTCGGCGGTGTTCCATCTTCTGGCCGATTCCGGCGGGGTGGTCGGTGCCGCGGCCGGGGTCCCGTGGTGGCTCAACGTGGCCGGGGCCGACTGGGCCCACCCCCGCGGCCCGCAGTCCTCGTGGCGGGACGTGGCGGACCACCCCGTGGTGCACGTGTCGTGGTACGACGCGGTCGCGTACTGCGCGTGGGCGCACCGACGCCTGCCCACCGAGGCCGAGTGGGAGTACGCCGCGCGCGGCGGCCTGGCCGGGAGGCGGTACGCGTGGGGCGACGAGCTGACCCCGGGGGGTGAGCACCGGTGCAACATCTGGCAAGGCACGTTCCCCTCGGAGAACACGGTCGAGGACGGCTTCCTCGGCACGGCCCCGGTCAGGAGCTTCCCGCCGAACGGCTTCGGGCTGTACGAGGTGGCCGGGAACGTGTGGGAGTGGTGCGCGGACTGGTTCCTGCCCAAGTACTACGCGAACTCCCCGGCGGTGAACCCGCAGGGCCCCACGATCGGGGCCGGGCGCATCATGCGCGGGGGCTCGTACCTGTGCCACGAGTCCTACTGCAATCGGTACCGCGTCGCGGCCCGCTCGCACAACACCCCCGAATCCTCGAGCGGCAACTGCGGCTTCCGGACCATCGCGCTCTGACCCTGGGCCCGCCAGCACCCGGCCAATAGGGTCTGTCCTCCAGGGGTAGCGGAACCGTCTCCTTGATCGAAAAGAGGCGCTAGTGCACGAGCGCATCGCCCGGCCGCACCCGGAGACCCGTTGGCCAGTGGGCCATATCGGGTGGTCCTATCGGGGCTTGCCGGAATTCGAAGGCCGTGTTGCGTCGTTCCTGGCGGAAGGACATGCCCGCGGGGAGCGGCAGGTCTTCATCGCTGACGAGCCGAAGGCCGGCCTCTGGCCCAGGGGCCTTGTTGAGCGCGGCGATCTCCTGATCTTCAGCACCGTCGAAATCTACGGTGCGGAGCGGATTGTCGATCCCCCCGCGCAGCGGATCGCCTTCGAAGCCACGTTGGCGGAGGCGCTCGCGCTTGGCTACACCGGGCTGCGGGTGGCGGCGGACAACACCAGCCTGACGTCGGATCCCGGCCGCCTCGAGGCGTGGATGCGCTGGGAGGACGAGGCGGATTCGCTCATGCGGACCAAGCCCATCACGGGGCTGTGTGCGTTCGACCGGACCAGGAGCGCCGCCGCGACCGTGCAGACGCTCATGGGCCTGCACCGCCCGGTCGACCTCTGACCCCGCCCAGCCACTGACATTCGTCAAACTCAGCCCTATCGAGCATGCCTTCCTGACCATTCCACTTGTGCTATTGACCAAGGCTTCCACTTGTGCCATCCTTCAAGTGAACCACCTCACAGGCAAGCATTGGAGAGCGATGAAGCTCGAACACATCCTTCTCGGAGTGCTGTCGGCGCACCCCAGCACCGGCTACGACCTCAAGAAATACCTCGACACACACGGCCGCTTCCTCCGCTCGAACACGCAGATGAGCCAGGTGTACCGCTCGCTCACCACGATGGAGCAGCAGGGCTGGGTGACGCACACAGTCGAGCCCCGCCCAGGCGCGCAGGACGCCAAGACGTACCGCGTCACCGAGGAGGGCGCCACGATCTTCCTGGACTGGCTCACGGGACCGTACCAGCCGCCGTCGCGCTTTCAGGACCCCGAGCTCGGGGCGCGCTTGAGCTTCGCAGGATTCATGAGCGCGGAGCAGGTTCTCCGCCTCATCGACACCGAGATCCAGACCCGTCAAGAGGAGATCGGCCGCTACCGGTTCCGCGATCGGCGCGAACACTGGGCGCCCACCATCCCCTTTGACCCCGAATTCGCCGACGCGCTCGGCGACCGCCTTCACTACATGGGCGCCGCGGCGATCGACGCGCATCTCGCCGGACTGCTGGAGATCCGGAAGGACCTCCTCGACGGCAAGCTCTCCTCGCGCTCCATCACCTCGCGCCCGGGCGACGACGTCGAGGACGCAGTCCCGGCAGCCACCGAAAGGACCACCCGATGAGGGCCATCATCCTCATGTTCGACAGCCTCAACCGCCACATGCTGTCGCCCTACGCCGACACGATCGTGGACGCGCCGAATTTCGCGCGCCTCGCGTCCCGCTCTGTCACGTTCGAGAACTTCTACGCCGGCTCGATGCCGTGCATGCCGGCCCGCCGCGAGATGCACACCGGCCGCTACAACTTCCTGCACCGCAGCTGGGGCCCGCTCGAGCCCTTCGATGACTCGATGCCCGAACTGCTCAAGAACGCGGGCGTCCACACCCATCTCGCGTCCGACCACCCCCACTACTGGGAGGACGGCGGCGCGACCTACCACCCCCGGTACACGACGTGGGAGTTCTTCCGCGGCCAGGAGGGCGACCCGTGGAAGGGCGTCGTGGCCCCGGCGACCGACGACGGCGGGAACGGCGGCGCGAAGCCCGGCGCCGGGAATTGGCGGGCGGGGATGAAGCGTCAGGACCTCATCAACCGCTCCTACATGCCCACCGAGGCCGAGCACTCCCAGACCCGCACCGTCGACGCCGGCATCCACTTCATCGACACGAACCATGCCGCGGACCAGTGGCTGCTCCAGATCGAGCTCTTCGACCCGCACGAGCCGTTCTTCACCCACGAGGCCTACAAGGCCATGTACCCGCACCGCTACGACGGACCCGAGTTCGACTGGCCCGGCTACGAGCGAGTCACCGAGCCCGAGGACCAGGTCGAGCACGCGCGCTACGAGTACGCCGCGCTCGTCTCGATGTGCGACAAGTCCCTGGGCCGCGTCCTCGACGCCATGGACAAGTACGGCCTCTGGGAGGACACGCTCCTGCTGGTCAACACCGACCACGGCTTCCTGCTCGGCGAGCACAGCTGGTGGGCCAAGTCGATCCAGCCGTGGTTCAACGAGCTCGTCCACCTGCCCATGTTCCTGTGGGACCCCCGCACCGCCGGGCGCGATGCCCGCCGCGGCGCCCTCGCCCAGACGATCGACATCGCCCCGACGATGCTCCGCTTCTTCGGGCTCGAGCCGACGCCGGACATGCAAGGCCGGGACCTCGCCGTCGTCCTCGAGGACGACACCACGGTGCGCGACGCCGCGCTCTTCGGCATCCACGGCGGCCACGTCAACGTCACGGACGGGCGCTACGTCTACATGCGCGCCGCCGCCGACGCGGCGAACGGCCCACTCGAGGACTACACCCTCATGCCCACCCACATGCGCTCGCGGTTCTCCGTCGGGGAACTCGCGGCCTGGGAGCCCGCCGAGCCGTTCACGTTCACGAAGGGCCTTCGCACCCTCAAGGTCCACACGAAGTCCCTCATGAACCCGTGGGCGCACGGCACGCTCCTCTTCGACCTCGAAACCGACCCCGCGCAGGAGCATCCCCTCGCGGACGACGACGTCGAGCTGCGCATGCTCCGGCTCCTCGCCGAGCTCCTGCACGCCTCGGACGCCCCGAAGAGCCAGTTCGAGCGGCTCGGGATCCCGTTCGGCGCCCCGCCCACCACGGAAGACCTCCTGGTGCGCCGTCAGGCCGAGCGCGCCGCCGCGGCCCTCGAGCCGCTGCCGCCCCTCGCCTCGTTCCACGCCGAAGGCCAAGCACTCGAGACCCCCATCCTCGAACTGCTCCAGGACCCCCGGTGCCGGACCGTGCTCGAGAGGCTCCTGCCGCATCTCGTCTCGACCGAACTGGTCAGCATCGCCCCCCAGTTCACCATCTACCAGCTGGCCAAGGTCTCGCCGGTGGCCCCGGCGACCCTCGAACAGCTCGCCCAGGAGCTCGCGCCGGTCCCCGCGGCCTGACCCCCCGCTCACCTAAACCCGCCCGCCTAAACCCGCCCACCCACCCGTAAAATCCCCCGCACCTGCCAGAGCAGTCAGGAACAAACCATGGAAGCCCAGATCACCAAATCCACTCCCGTCGAGGGCGAAACCCAAGCCCGCCACGTGCCCCACCGCTGGCGGAATCTCATGGTCCTCACGGGCGTGAGCGTCGTCGACAACACGGAGTCCGGCCTGACCTCGACGATCTTCCCCTCGATCGCGGCCGCCCTGAAGCTCAACAGCGGGCACCTCGGCCTGCTCGCGGCGCTCGGCAAGATCATCGCCGTGCCCGCGGGGCCGGCATGGACTTGGCTCGCGGGTCGCATCGGCCGCCGCAAGACGCTCGTGCTCATCACGCTCGTCGGCGGCCTGTTCGGCGCGGCCGCCGGCTTCTCCCAGAACTTCACCCAGCTCATCATCTTCAACGCGCTCATGTCCGCCGCGATGGTGGGCGGCGTGCCGATCTCCAACGCGATCCTCGCCGACTCGTTCGACGACGCGAACCGAGGCAAGGCGGTGGGGTACTTCTACGGCTTCATCAGCCTCATCAGCTCGTTCGTGGCGCCCGTCATCGCGCTCTTCACCGGGCTCACCGACGGCTGGCGGTACGGCATGTGGACCATCGGCGCGATCTGCGTCCTGGCGGGCCTCGTCGTGGCCAGTCTCTACAGGGACCCGGGTGTCGGTGCCGCGGAGAAGCAGCTCGCCGACCTCTCCGAGAACAAGCGCAACCTCTCCCGCGTGACGGTCGCCTCGGTGCTCTCGATCATGAAGGTGCCCTCGTTCTCCCTCATGATGCTTTCCCGGCTCCTCTCGGGCCACCTGCTCATCTCGATTTTCGGCATCCAGTTCCTCGTGACCGAGCGCCACTTCACCAACGCCGTCGCGGCGACCGTGCTCGTTCCATTTGGCCTCGCGTACTTTGCCGGAACGGTGGGCGGCGGCTGGTTCCTGGCCCTCCTGGACCGCGTGATCCCGCACCGCGGCCGCGTGGGCTACATCCAGGGAGCGCAGGTGTTCTTCGCGGTCGTAGCGTTCTTCGGGACGCAGTTCCACCACGAGGGCATCGGTATCTACGCGATCTTCTGGGCCCTCATGGGCTTCGGCCAGGGCCTCAACCCGTCGGTGAACCGCTCGATCGTCGCCGCCGTGATTCTGCCGGAGCTGCGCGGCCAGGCGTTCGCGATCTTCCTGACCATCTTCGAGACGATCGGCTGGGCCCTGTTCTCCCTCGGCGCCGGCGCGCTCGCCACGAGCCTCGGCATCCAGACGGTGTTCCTCTGGGTCATGGTGATCCTCATGATCGTCAACGCCGCGGTGCTGACCGGACTGTACGCGGTCTACCCGCGTGACGTGGCCCGCGTGACCGAGACGCTCGAGCGTCGGCGCCAGGAGGCCCTCGGCCAGAGCTGACCCCGCCGCGGTTCGCGACCTTCTTCAAACGACGCCGACGGCGTGTTGCCTGACAACACGCCGCTGCGGCGCGAAAAAGGCGGCGAAGGAAGGTCGGGAACGGCCGCGCCACCCATACTCGCCCCACCGGAAAGGATCACCGTGAAGCGGCCGAACATCGTGTGGATCTCCACGCATGACATCAATCCGGACCTCGGGTGCTATTCCGGGGTGTGGCCGGGGGCGGAGTACGCGGTGACGCCTCACCTTGATCGGCTGGCGGACGACGGCGCGCGGTTCGACGCCGCGTTCGCCGCGGCTCCCATTTGTGCCCCGGCGAGGTCGGCGATCATGACGGGGTGTTTCCCGACGGCGATCGGGACGATGCACATGCGCACGAAGGCGGTCCCGCCGCCGGAGGTGCGGCTGCTGCCGGAGTACTTCCGGGCCGCGGGGTACTACACGACGAACAACGTCTTCACGGACTTCCAGGTCGAGGTGCCGCGCACGGTGTTCGACGACTGCTCGGCCACGGCGCATTGGCGCAACCGCCCCGACGCCGATCAGCCGTTCTTCGCAGCGTTCCACGGGATGGCCACCCACGAGTCGCAGCTCTACCTCGGCGAGGAGGCGTTCGCGGCCGCGACAGCCCACGTGCCCGCAGATGCCCGGCACGACCCGGCCGCGGCCCCGGTGCCGCCGTACTATCCCGACACTGCGGTGTTCCGGGACGCGATCGCCCGGTACGCGGACCTGGTCACGGAGATGGACGCGTGGGTGGGCGGGATCCTGGCCGAGCTGGAGGAGGACGGGCTGGCGGGGGACACCATCGTGGTGTTCTGGTCCGACCACGGGCGGGGGATGCCGCGGGCCAAGCGGTGGGCGTGCGAGGCGGGCCTGCGGGAGCCGCTCCTGGTCCGCTGGCCGGGGCGGATCGCCCCGGGCACCGTCGTCACCGACCTCGTGCACACGATGGACCTGGCCCCGACCATGCTCGCCGCCGCCGGGCTCCCGGTCCCGTCCCACATGCACGGGGTAGCGCTCTTCGACGCGGCAGGCCGGCTCGCAGAGCGGCCGAATGAGTTCACCTTCGGCGGCCGGGACCGTCAGGGCGAGGCCGAGGACACGACCCGAACCGTCCGCGATGCGCGGTTCCGCTACATCCGGAACTACCATCCCGACCGTGCCCCGATGCAGCACAACGACTACCCGGACCATCTGGCCACGTGGGCGGAGCTGCGGCGCTTCGCGTTCCAGGAGGCCGAGCAGCTGGGCCGCGGCGAGCGAAGGAGCCTCCTCACGCCGCTCCAGCGCCAGCTCCTCGCCGCGGACAAGCCGGCGGAGGAGCTCTACGACCTCGCCGCCGACCCGCACGAGACCCGCAACCTCGCCGGGGACCCCGGGCACGCCGCGGATCTCGCCCGCCTCCGCCAGGCCCTCCAGGCCTGGCAGGATCGCTACGGCGACCTCGGCCTCCTGGACGAGGAGACGCTCTTAGAGGGCTGGCGCCCCGGTGGGCGCGCGCACACGACCGCACCACCCGCCGTCGTCCGCACCCCGGCGGGCCTCGCCGCGGACTGCCCCACGCTCGGCTCCTCGATCGCGTGGACCACCGACTCGCCCGCGGAAGAACAGCGCGAGCCGAGCCCGCTCGAGCGGGTCACGGGGATTCCGGTCGCGGATGGCCGCCGCTGGCACCTCTACACCGGCCCCGTCGACGCAGAGACCCTCGGGGAGGCCCAGACGTGGTTCCAGGCCTGGCGTCTCGGCTTCGAGCCGAGCGAGGAGGTCGCGGCGTGGTGAGGGCCGGGGAGTAGGGTGCCCTTGTGGCACGGATCTTCATCACCGGTTCGACTCAGGGCCTTGGGCGCGGAGCCGCTGAGTCGCTCATCGAGGGCGGGCACGCCGTGGTCCTGCATGCGCGGGACCGCTCGCGGGTCGAGGCCGTCGCGGGGCTCGCGGACCGCGCGGCAGGCGTCGTCGTGGGCGATCTCGCGAGCCGAGAGGAGACGCTCGCTCTCGCCGAGCAGGTCAACGCCCTGGGACGCATGGACGCCGTGATCTACAACGCGGGCGTGTACACCGAGTCCGAGCGCAGCGGCACGCCCGAGGGCCATCCGCGCGTCCTCGCGGTCAATCTCCTCGCGCCGTATCTCCTGACTGCGCTCCTCGAACGGCCCGATCGGCTCGTCTACCTCACGAGCGGGCTGCACCGCGGCGGGGACCCGTCGTTGCGTGACGTCGAATGGACCGCGCGCCGCTGGAACCCGATGCAGGCCTACTCGGACAGCAAGCTCTACCTCACGGCCCTCGCGTTCGGGCTCGCCCGCCGGTGGCCGGGCGTCCGTAGCAACGCCGTCGACCCCGGCTGGGTGCCCACGCGCATGGGCGGGCCGAACGCACCGGGCGACCTCCAGACCGGGCACGAGACCCAGGCCTGGCTCGCCGCGAGCGACGACCCCGAGGCGGCGGTGAGCGGCGGCTACTGGTTCCACCGATCGCGCCGTGAGCCGGCGGCTCCAGTCAGCGACGAGCGTTTCCAGGAGGCGGTGCTCGCCGAGCTCGCCCGGCTCACAGGAGTCGAGCTGCCGTAGGGCCGCCGCCGTTACTCTTTTGAGACCCAGTCGAGACATCGCCTAGACTTAACCTCCGATGGCAGTACTCCCGGACACCCCCGAGCAGTCTCGGTCCGCGCTGCGGCGCGGGCCGGTCTTTGTCGATGATTCGGGCCGCCGGCTCCGCCGCCTCCGGCTCTTGGGCCTCGTGGCCCTCGCGCTCGCAGCCGGGTACATCGTGCTCCTGGCCGTCGCGCTGCTTGGCGGGCCG
>NZ_JBKZWT010000069.1:0-15339 GCF_047759905.1 Sinomonas sp. G460-2
ATCGCGGGCCTCGACGACCTTCGGCTCCTGCTGGGCGGCAGGGGAGCGGACGACGGCGCCGCCCTCCCCGAGGTCATGGCGTACTGGGGGCAGCTGGTCGGCTCCGCGGACGAGGCCCGCACCGTTCTCGATTCGCTTGGGGTGCCCGTGCTCGGTCTCGCGGGGGACCTCAACATCGACGGCTCGATCGGCTCGCACTCGGCGCTTCTCACCGCCGACTATGCCGACGCTCCCGGCCTGCGGGGAACCCCGTACCTCGACGCCGAACAGGTGGGGCGCCATCTCGCGGCGTGCTCGGAACTGCGCGTGCAGGGCGGATTTCACGTCATCGGCGACGGTGCCCTCGGGATCGCCCTCGAGGGCCTGCGGCGGGCTGGCGAACTCGCTGGGGCGTCAGCCGTCCGCGCGGCGGGCCACCGCCTCGAGCACGCCGAGATGGCCTCGCGGGAGGCCATCGCCGAGCTCGCGGCCCACGCGGTGACCGTGAGCGCTCAGCCCCTGTTTGAGGCCGCGTGGGGCGGCAGGGATGGGCTCTACGCCGAGCGGCTCGGCTCGCGCCACGAGGGCATGAATCCGTTCGCGAGCTACGCCGCGGCCGGCGTGCCGCTGTGCTTCGGCAGCGACGCCCCCGTGTGCGATCAGGACCCGTGGGCCAGCGTTGCGGCTTGCCTCAACCACTCGACGCCCAGCGAGCGGATCTCGGCCCGAGCGGCGTTCATCGGCCACACGCGCGCCGGCTGGCGGGCGACGCGGCACTCCGATCCGCTTATGGGCCAGCTCGTGCCGGGAGCGCCCGCGAGCTTCGCGATCTGGGAGGTCGACGAGCTCATGGTGCAGGTCGCGGACGAGCGCGTCCAGGCTTGGAGCACCGATCCCAGGGCGCGCACCCCACTCCTTCCCGCCCTCGACACCGAGAACCCGCCCCGTTGCCTTGCCACCGTTCACCGCGGCGCGAGCCTCTACAGCGCCGGAGGCCTGGCGGCGGTCCGGTCATAGAACATGTACGGCCGGACGGTTTTCCGGTCCGAAACGCCGGGCTGAGCAGGCAAAACACGTGTTTTCGCAGGTCAGGCACTGGTTGACAGGCTGTGTAGGGCACGTAGGATCGAATGTCATCGGGTTGCGCCGCTTGTGGGAAGCTTGCGGTCAACCCAGCCGCCATCGAGACCTCGGATGGCGGTACTGCCCTGGGGCAGGTCCACGTGTCAGTAGAAAACAGCCGGGGGACTGACCAGCTGCCAGCCCCGCGACTGGCCCGAAGGCGCGTGGGCCTGCCGGGGTGCTGGATATAATGGGCGATTGCGCCCTCCCGCGAGGGCGCCGCGACCGTGACCAGCCTCCGAAAGGGACGCCTGCGTGCGTATTCTGACGATCATTCCGACGTACAACGAGCTCGAGTCCCTGCCCAAAACGCTTGGACGCCTGCGCTCGGCGGTGCCGGCCTCCGACGTCCTCGTGGCGGACGACAACAGCCCCGACGGCACGGGCGAGCTCGCGGATCGGATCGCCGCCGAGGACCCCCAGGTCCACGTGATGCACCGCAAGGGCAAGGAAGGCCTCGGAGCGGCGTACATCGCGGGGTTCAAGTGGGCCCTCGAGCGCGACTACGACGTGATCGTCGAGATGGACGCAGACGGGTCCCACCAGCCCGAGCAGCTCCCGCGGCTCCTCGAGGCAGTCGAGCAGGGCGCCGACCTCGTGATTGGCTCGCGCTGGGTCCAGGGCGGCTCCGTGGTCAACTGGCCTTTTTACCGGCAGCTCATCTCCCGCACCGGAAGCACGTATTCGCGGATCATGCTTGGCCTCAAGGTCAAGGACATGACCGCCGGCTACCGTGCCTTCCGCCGCACGACGCTTGAGAAGCTCGATCTGGATGACGTCGATTCGGTGGGCTACGGCTTCCAGGTCGACCTCGCCTGGCGCGTGGACAAGATGGGCCTCAAGGTGGTCGAGGTCCCGGTGACTTTCGTCGAGCGCGAGCTCGGCTCCTCGAAGATGAGCGGCAACATCGTGATCGAGGCCATGGTCAACGTGACCAAGTGGGGCCTGACCGATCGCTGGAAGCAGCTCACGGGGCGCGGCCAGCGCTGACGCGAGGGGTCGTCTAACCCTCCCCGGAGGGGCCGATCAGCCGTCGGAGCCGGGGCCAGCCGCAGCCGAGACGCCGCGGCCGGTCCGGAGGTGTTGGGTCAGGCCGATGCAGGCCTCAAGGTCCAGGACGGAAACGACCGGAGCGTTTTCCAGCAGGGCCGGGATGACCTCTTCGCGTCTCCTGACTCCGGCGTCGGTGAGGACGAGCAGCCGCGCGCGCCGGTCCGCCGGATCTCTGGTCCTGACCAGGAGGCCAGACCTTTCCATCTGCTCGGCGAGGATCGTCACATGCGGCGGCTCGCAGGCGGTCGCCTCGGCCGCGGCGTTCATGCGCAAGGGGTGATCGAGAGCGAGGAGCAGCCGGACCTGCGGCCCGCTGAGCCCGAACTGGTCTCCGACCTCGTCGATGTGACGCCTCATCTCGATGGCCACCCGCAGGAGCTCGTCCAACGTCTGCAGCCTGCGCCCCTGCTCGTCCACGTCCTCACCCATCTTGTTCATCCAGTGAAGGAATAACTTCATTGAGTTAAGGGTTTTGTCGGTCGACATGTTCCCTTACCTCTCAAGGAGCCTTTCACATGAGCATCCTCACCATCATCGTCTCCCTGCTCCTCGGCGTCCTCTTCCTCGCCGCGGGAGTGCAGAAGATCCGCCGACAGCAGCCGGTGGCGGGCATTCTTGACGGGCTCGGGGTCGGGCCTTCGTTTCAGCGGACCATCGGCGTGCTTGAAGTCCTGGGCGGCGCGGGAGTCGCGCTAGGCCTGCTTCTGGAGCCGCTCGGCGTCGCCGCAGGAATCGGGCTGGCTCTGCTGATGATCGGCGCGCTGGCCTACCACCTCCGGGCGAGGGATGGCTTCGCGAAGTCCGCGGGACCTGTGGTCTTCTTCGTCGTCGCGGCCGCAGCCACGGCACTGCAGATCGCGGTGATCTGACGTGACGGAGCGCACCACTGGGGTGCTGGAGCAACCATGACTTCGATCGCGCGGAGCATCCCCTACAAGTGGCTCGTGGCGATAGCCGTCGCCATGGCCCTGTTCCTGGAAATCCTCGACATGACGGTGCTCAATACGGCGCTGCCGATCCTCGGCCGGTACTTCTCCTCAGGGACGAGCGAGCTGCAGTGGGTCGTGACGGCCTACCTCATCAGCCTCGCGGTCTTCATTCCCGCGTCCGGGTGGGTCGCGGACCGATTCGGAGACAAGCGCACCTTCGTCGCGGCGCTGGTCATCTATACCGCGGCCTCTCTGTGGGCCGGCCTGGTCGGGTCGATTCCGGAGCTGGTCGTCGCCCGGGCCGTCCAGGGCGTGGGCGGCGGACTGATTCTCCCCGTCGGCACGGCCATGCTGTTCCGGGCCTTTCCGCCCGAGGAGCGTGCGCGGGCGTCTGCGTTGCTGACCATTCCGACCACGCTGGCCCCGGCGCTTGGCCCGGTGCTCGGCGGTTGGCTGGCCGACGAAGTGTCCTGGCGCTGGATCTTCTTCCTCAAGCTGCCGATCGCGGCACTCGCTGTGGTCTACAGCGTGCTCGTGCTGAAGCCGGGTGAGCGGCGCGCAGCGGGCCGATTTGACCTGGCCGGGTTCCTCTCCGGAGGGGGCGGGCTTGCCTTCTTGCTGATCGGCCTTGAGAAGGGCGCGCGCGAAGGCTGGAACGTGGTCGCGCTGAGCACTGCCGCCCTCGGGCTTGCCCTAGGGGTCGTCTTCGTGCTGGTGGAGCGGCGGTCGCGCGCACCGATGATCGACCTCGGCCTGCTCCGGGACCGGATGTTCCGGCTCGGCAACGCCCTGCTTCTTCCGGCCGCTGGGGTGATGACTGGCGCCCTGTTCGTCGTGCCGCTGCTCGTCCAGACCCAGCTCGGACTGTCCGCGACACAGTCCGGCCTCGTCACCTCCTGGCAGGCCGTCGGGATGCTCGCTGGGCTGGTCATCGCGGACCGGGTATTCCAACGCATCGGACCGCGAAGCATGCTCATGGCCGGCTTCGCCCTCGTCATCGTGAGCCAGGCGATCCTCGCTGGTGTCGACTCCGCGGCGAGCGTTCCGTGGCTTGGGGCAGCCTTGGCCCTTCTGGGCTTCGGCGGAGCCCTGAGCTTGGTGCCGCTCAACGCGGCAACCTTCACCGGCATTTCGCTCGCGGACACGGGACGGGCGTCTGCGATCTTCTCGACCGCGCGCCAGCTCGCTAGCGCGGTGTCGGTAGCGCTCATGGCGACTCTGCTGGCGGCCAGCGCGTCGACCCGCCTCGGCTCGCTGGGAGCGGCCGCCACCGAGGCGGAGCGGGCCGCGGCCAGCTTCGGGGCCTTCCACGACGTGTTCTGGGCCAGCGCAGCGATAGGAGCCCTTGGCCTGCTGCTGACCCTCAGGGTTCGTGACGGCGACGCCGCCCCAAGCCGACGTGCGTCGTCGGGCGACCCCACTCGGACCGACCAACCGCAGCCAGAACCAACTTCACTCTAGGAGCAGAAATCATGCCTGAAACCACTGTCGACGTCGAGAACACCGAGGCCACCACGACCACGCCGCACGGGCTGGAGCTCGACCAGAGCTTCGAGACCCCCGCGGGGGAAGAGCGCGTCCAGCGGGCCGCCGCGGCCCTGCGCGGGAGGGGCTATGCGGTACACGTGGTCGACACCGCGGCCGAAGCCCGCACCCTCGTTGCCGAGATCCTGCCCACCGACAAGTCCGTCTTCACGTCCTCGAGCGAGACGCTGCGGATCAGTGGCATCGACGCGGACATCAACGATTCCGGGAAGTACAACGCCGTCCGCCCGACGCTCGCGGCCCTCCGCGAGGCCGGGCGGTTCGACGAGATGAGGGTCGCTGGGGCGGCGCCGGACTACGTTGTGGGAAGCATCCACGCCGTGACCGAGTCGGGCCAGATACTCGCCGCGTCGGGGAGCGGCAGCCAGCTCAGCCACTACAGCTACTCCGCTGGGAAGGCCATCTGGGTGGTCGGGACGCAGAAGATCGTCTCCGACCTCGAGACGGCCCTGCGCCGTATCGAGACCTACGCCTACCCGATGGAAGACGAGCGATTCCGCCACACGGTCGGCATGCCCGCGACCTTGGCCAAGATCCTCATCATCAACGGTGAGCTTTTCCCCAACCGAGGAACCGTCGTCCTGGTCCGCGAACCGATCGGATTCTGACCCGCGCAGCCCCGGCCGGGTGCGGTGCGAAATTCGCATCGCGCCCGGCCGCTGCCCGCTATGATGGGCGACGAGTTGTGCAGGCGGGCGAACTGGCTCGGTCACGAAGAGGATCCCGCCGCTCTTTCGCTGGAGGATTGCGATGTCCGATATCCACGAGAGCGCCGACGCGCTCGCCAACCAGCTCGCCCGCGGGATCGATCCCGATCCGGCGCTAGGCGATTCCCAGGCTCTCGAGGCGAGCCGCGCCCGCGACGCCGAGGAGCCAGGGCGTCTCGACGCGAGCTGCGTTCGCGCTGTGTATGAAGCCATCGCCGAGGCCGGGATGACGAATGACGTCGCCGGCGACGTTGTGGCTTTGCGCTCGGTGCGCAAAGGGGCAACTGCAGCGGCGGATGCCGCCCGGGTTGCCGATGAGATCGGAGCCGGCGCCGGCCAGGCGCTCCGCTCGGCGGCGCGCGCTTGGCTGCCGTTCGCGGTAGGCGATGAAGGCTCCGCGTGGAGGCTTGGGCTGCGCGCCTTCAGCGAGGTCTGCGACGCCGCCGAGCAGTCCGACCAGGCGGTGGTCGTGCGCGGCATCGCGGCGGCAGCGGACGCCGTGGACGGCAACGCTACGGCGACGGCGGCGGATTTCCGCTCCTTCTCTGCCGAGCTCGGCGCGCGCGTGGACGCGGGAGACACGCTCGGGGCCGCGTGGCGGGCCGCGGCCTCACAGTCGCGCGCCGAGGGTGCCGAGATGGTGTTTCAGCTGGTCGTCGACGCGGTCGCTGGCGTGCTCGCCGACTGAGCCGAGAACGTGGCCACGTCAACTGTTCGAACAGCCACCGTCGGGCCAGGCTCCGGCAGATTGCGGGCATCGCGGCGGTTTCAGGGAGGCTTCGAAGGTCCAGCGAAGGTCCAGCGAAGGTCCAGCGAAGGTCCGGCGAAGGTCCGGCGAAGGCCCAGCGAAGGCCTAGCGAAGGGCGGCGACTGACCCGCGCGTCACGAGGTGGACGGGGAGGCGAAGGTCATTCTGGCCGGGCGTCGATTCGAGCAGCATCGACATGACTTCGACCCCGAGCCGCTCCTGGTCAAATGCGATGGTGGTGAGGCCCGGCTCGAGAAGTGCGGATGTCGCCAGGTCGTCATGGCCGATGACGCTGAGTTCGTCTCCGACGACAACGCCTCGTGAGCGGGCCGCGTCATAGATCGCCGCGCCGAGATAGTCCGAGTTGACTATCAAGCCGGGGACACGAGTCCTGTCGATGATCTGGGCGGTCGCCTGCATGACGCTGTCATGATCGAGCGAACAGCGCACGATGCTCCCTCGGATTTCCCACTCTTCGCAAAGCCTGAGGAACTCCTCTTGGCGACCCCAGTCGGCTGCGAGGTCGATGGGAGCTGCGATGAGGAACACCTCGCGGTGTCCGCGCTCGCGCAGGTGCCCCAAAGCGAGCTCGACGGCATGGTGATCGTCGGGCCCGGCCGTGGGCACGCGTGCCGAACCGACGAGATCGGCAGGATCCGGAGTTCGGTTGAATGCGACGATGGGGAGCCTCTCATGGGCGGCGGCCCACTCGCCGAGCCTTCCGTTCCGTCCGATGGGCGCAATGGCGATACCTCCGACGCCTTCGGACGTGAGCCGCCGCAGTGCAGCCGCCTCTCGATTCGGGTCGTATCCGGAGTTGACGATCAGCAGTGATGCGCCGTCTTGATCAGCACGCGTTTCCATGCCGCGCAGGACGTTGAGAAAGAACGGATTCCGCATGTTGCGGATGATGACCCCGTAGACACTCGAGACGCCCGTACGGAGGCTGCGGGCGCGGGCGTCGACTTGGTAATCGAGCTCTCGGGCAGCCGTGAGGACCCGTTCGATCGTCTCGGCCGCGACCCGACCGGTTCCGTTGAGCGCATAGCTCGCGAGGGCAGCCGACACTCCGGCGCGCAGGGCAACGTCGCGCAACGTGGCTCGCGGGGCTCGTGGGGCCATGGGTGTCCTTTCGGCGAATGGAGTGGTCAGCTCGCGCTGCGGTGTTCGTTCAAGTATCGGTCCGACGGTCGGCCGGACACGTCAGGAGGGGCGCGGGGGAGGGGCGTTCACCCGGAATTTGGATTCTCTGCGGTTGGTGTTCAGCGCGACGAACGCCTGAGGTCAACACCGTGCTGAATGGTTTAAGCATCGGCTCGGCCGGTAACTGCACTCGCACCTACCAGGGGAGATCATGAAAACTTGGCTTCGCGCGTCCACCGCGTTCCTCGCCTTACTCGCCACGACAACAGCGCTCTCGGCATGCGGCAACGTCGCGGCTCCTTCGGACGCGACAAGCTCGCGGCCAACGGGTTCTGGGGACTCGATCGTCATCACCTACAACTCGCCCGCCCAATGGGGGAACTTCGGAGAGGTGCTGCCGGCCTTCACCCAGAAGACGGGCATCAATGCCCCCAACGACCCGAAGAATTCCGGCCAGGCGTTGGCCGCACTGCAGGCCGAGAAGGGGTCGCCGGTCGCAGACGTCGCGTACGCGGGCATAGCCTTCGCCGGCCAGCTTGCAGGCGCCGACGTCCTTCAAAAGTATGTCCCAGCTGGCGCGCAGGACGTTCCGTCGGATCTGCGTGACCCCGCCGGACTGTGGTCAACCGTCCACACCGGAACGGTGGCCTTCATCGTCAACAAGGACCATCTCGGCGGGGCCCCGGTGCCGACCGGCTGGCGCGATCTCCTCGACCCGAAGTACAAGGGGAAGGTGGGATACCTCGATCCCACTCAGGCCGCCGTCGGGTATTCCGTGGCCACCGCGGCGAATCTTGCCCTCGGGGGAACGCTTGACAACTGGACGCCTGGACTCGACTACCTCAAGGCGCTCAAGGCCAACGGTGCGTCCACGTCCGCCCAGACGGCAACGGCGAAGGTGGCGCAGGGCGAGATCCCGATTCTCATCGACACGGATTTCAACGGCTACAAGCTCCGGGACACCGGCGCGAACGTCGCGGTGGTGATCCCCCAGGAGGGCTCCCTTCAGATCCCTTACGTTGTGGGCCTGGTTGCGGGCGCACCACACCAGGCCAACGGCCAGGCTCTTCTCGACTTCTACTTCTCGAAGGAAGGCCAGGCTCTGTTTGCCAAGGGATACATGCGGCCGGTGATCGGCAGCGTCCCGCCGGAAATCGCCGCCAAGGTCCTGCCCGACTCTGACTACCAGCGCGCCGCCACGGTCGACTACGGCAAGCAGGGCAAGGTGCAGCAGGACTTCATCAAGCTCTACCAGGACAAGGTCGGCTTCTAGTGTCGAAGGCTTCGCTCTCGGGCTGGCGCGGTGCCCGCACGGGCACTGCGCTGGCCGGGCACTTCGCTCTTCTTGTCGCGCTCGCGCCGATCCTCATGTTCAGCGCGTACCCGGTCTGCGCACTCGTCGCCAACTCCGTCGGACTGGGTGCCGTGCGTTCGGGCGGCGGATTCACCTTTGAGCACTACCAACGAGCCTTGGCGTCCGGGACGATCCACACCGCGCTCGGAAATTCCGTGCTGATCTCGCTGGGCAGCGTCGTGATTAGCCTCGCGGTGGTGCTGCCGATCGTGCTGCCTCGCACTAGGAGCCAGCAAGGCCTGCCACGAGGCGCGGGAACCGCTTTCGAACAAACAGTACTGACTCTCCCCATCGGCTTGCCCGGGATCATCATTGGATTCTTTGCCATCGTCCTCGTGGGGCGCACGGGTCTGCTCGCGCTCGTCTGGGACGGCTTGTCGGGGTTCGCCTATGTCTTCGCCGGAATGCTCATTGCGTATGTCTACTTCAGCCTTCCGCGGGTTCTTGGACCGCTGCGCGGCGCGGCGGCCGCTCTCGATCCGGCGCTCGCGGAATGTGCCGAGACCCTCGGTGCGTCACGATCACGTGTGTTCGTGACGGTGACGCTTCCCATCCTGTTGCCTTCGATCATCGAGGCCTGCGCGACCGCCAATGCTGTAGCGCTCGGCGGCTATGGCACCGTCGCCACTCTTTCGGCTGGAGTCCGGCTCCTCCCCTTGAACGTAGTCAACGAACTCACGACGGGCTTCAGGCTTGCCGATTCATCTGCTCTCGCCGTGCTCCTGGCGGTCGTCGCCGTCTTCTCGATCGTGTTCGGCCGGGTCCTTGCGCACTTCTCGAAATGGGCGGTGAGCCGGGCGTGAACAAGATGGTTCGCTTTGCGGTCGGGGCGTTCATTCTCCTTCCCATCCTGGGAACCGCACTCGCCGCGACAAGCGTTGACTTCTCGCACGGCCCGTGGGGCGGCGGTGCCACCTTGGACTGGCTCCGCTATGCGTGGGCACCACTCGCCCCCGCTGTGGCGCGCAGTATGGCCGTGGCCGCCCTCGTCGTCGTTCTCAATCTGACCCTCGGGGGCGTCATCGCGTGGTGGATCGCCCGGACCGCTTCACCTGTGACCCGCGTTGTGGGGTACCTCGTCAACGTTCCGCTTGCAGTCCCCGGGATCGCACTCAGCGTGGCGCTCGTCGGGACGTTCCCCGCCCTCAGGCCGAGCGGGTTCCTTCTCGTCATGGCGCATGTGGTGCTGACCTTGCCCTTCACGCTTGCTGCCCTGGTCCCGGTGCTGAGCGATGACGGCCTCAAGGCGGCAGAGGAGGTCGCCGCGAGTCTCGGGGCCCGGTCCGTTCACGTCGTGCGGACGATCACCGCTCCCGCTTGTGCACTCGCGACGGCCCAGGCTGCCTCGATGGTGTTCGCGCTCTCATTCGGTGAGTTCAATATCAGTTTCTTCGTGAACGCCCCTGCCGCGCCCACCGTTCCGTTCGCGCTCTTCGATTCCTATTCGACCGGGCGCCTCGAGCTCGCCTCGGCGCAGACCATGATCTTCATCGCCTTCATCATTCCCGTCCTGATGGCGATCGTCTCGATCCAACGGCGGGCTAGGAGGAATGACTCGTGACGGTATCGCCCCATAAATCCGCACAGCACGCCGGGTTGATCGTCGACAACGCAACCGTCAGGTACGGAGAAACTATCGCTGCCCAGGAAGTGGCCCTCGACGTGGCCCCGGGCGAGACGGTCGCACTGGTCGGCCCCTCGGGGTGCGGCAAGAGCACGACGCTGCGTGCGGTCGCCGGCCTCGTTCCCGTCAGCGAGGGTCGGATCATGATTCGAGACCGAGAGGTCACGCGCGAGCGCTCTGCATCGCGGGGCGTCGGCCTCGTTCCCCAGAACTATGCCTTGTTTCCACACATGAGCGTCGCGGCCAATATTGCCTACGGGATGCGGGCTCGCGGGGTGCCTTCTCAGAAGCGCCAACGCGCGGTGGCGGACCTCCTCGAACTCACCTCGCTGACCTCCCTCGCGAACCGGCAGCCGGCCCAGCTCTCCGGAGGGCAGCGCCAGCGAGTCGCCCTCGCTCGGGCCTTGGCCGTCGAGCCGAGCGTGCTGCTTTTGGACGAGCCCATGGCCGCCCTTGACCCCCAGCTGCGCGGTGGGCTGAGGCGCGAGCTCGGGGCACTCCTTGCGGCGACAGACAGCGCGACCCTTCTCGTCACCCACGATCAGGAAGAGGCCCTCGCCCTGGGCCGTCGAATTGCGGTATTGCGGGCGGGCACGGTGGTTCAGTTCGGGCCGGCCCGTGAGCTATGGGAAGACCCGGTGGACGCCTTTGTCGCCGATTTCCTCTCGCAGTCGCTCCTCCTCGACGCCCGAATCGAGAATGGCTGCGCACTTCTTCTCGGAGGACGGTGGCGCGTGCCTCTGTCCAGCCTGAGGCGGCGGCAGTCGGTTCATGAAGGCACGCGGGTCCTCCTGCGACCCGAGTCGCTCATGGTCGTGGCGGAGCCGCTGGCCGACGACGGCGGGTCCGTCCTCGATGTTGACGTGCTCCACACAGAGTTCGTGGGCGACGCGATGCACGTGTCTCTTCGGGCCGGAGACCTCGTTCTCATGGCCCGTGTACCGGCGGGGGCGCGCCTTGGCCCGCACCTCCGGATCGCCGTGAGGCCCAGGCTGGCCGACCTCTTGGTCGGTGCGCCGTGACGCCACAGTGCGAGGTAGTCGGCAGCTGCGCGACGGCGCCCACAGCAGCGGGCTCGGCGTCCTCCTACCTCGTGCGCGGTGACACCGGATTCGTCTTGGTCGACGCCGGGCCTGGTTCGCTGCTCGCCTACCTCCAGGCCGGTCACGATCTCGCTGAACTCCGTGCCATCGTAGTCACCCACCTGCACGCCGATCACAGTCTGGATCTGATGGCGTGGGCCTATAGGTGGACGTTTCCGGAGGTGCTGCCGGAAATCCCCTTGTTCGTCCCCGCACCGGAAATACGCCGGCTGAAGCAGTTCGACGCACTGTTCGGAATTCCGACGCTGCCGACCATGAAGAGCCCGATCTTCCAGTCGTGGAGTGTCCACGGCCTGCCGCAGGATGGCACAACGTGGCATGAGGTCGACGGGCTTCGATTCCTTTCGTACGCCGCCCACCACAGCGTTCCCTCGGCTGCACTCAGGTTCGAAGCCAACGGCGGAGGGGTGCTCGCGTTCTCCTCGGACACGGGTTACTGCGAGGCGGTCGTTGAGGCCGCGCGCGGCGCCGACGTCTTTGTGTGCGAGGCGACCTATCTGGAAGCCGACTCCGATGCGCTCACCGGCCATGGACACCTCACGGCGCGGCTTGCGGGCCAGCTCGCCACCGAGGCGGGAGTCCGGCAACTTGTCGTGACGCATCTGTCAGATCCCGCGATGGGGCCGCAGGCGCTGGTCGACGCCGCCGAAAGCTTTCGCGGCCCGATTCATCTGGCCGCACCCGGTCTCACGGTGTGAAAGTGCAAGAAGGGCGGGAACCGTGAGGTTCCCGCCCTTCTCAGTCTGTGGCCGCGTAAGGCCTAGCCCGCGCGCTCGCCGCGCTTCTCGCGCAGGAGCGCGAGTCGATCCTCGAGGATATGCTCGAGCTCGGGGATGCTGCGGCGCTCCAGGAGCATGTCCCAGTGCGTGCGCACGGCCTTCTCGTTGCCCTCGGACGGACGCTCGCCGTCCACAAGGAAGGCTTCCTTGCCCGTCTTCGACGTCCAGACGGGAGGGATCTCCGCCTCGGAGGAGAACGTCACGAAGACCTGCTCGCCGTCCTCGCAGCGGTACTCGACGCGCTGGCGCGGCGCCGGCTCGACGCCCGCCTCGCTTTCCATGGACTGTGCACCCAAGCGCATGCCGCGCAGGCTGCGGTCGCTCATATCTACTCCCTCACGTTCTGCGGTCCGGACCCCAGGATCCGACGCACATCTCAACGCCCGCGGACGCTCGCGTGTTCCCGGGCGGACTTCCCATTATAAGCGCCCACGCGGGCGCCGCGGCTGGTCGGTCAGGCAGGCGCGTCGTCGGGGCCACCGCGGCGCGTGTGGCGCTCGAGGATTCCCTGCGCCTCCGCGTCGAGCTCCGACGGCCTGCCGGCCTCCTCCTCGAAGGCCCGGGCGTCGTCCTCGAGGCTGTCCGGGTTCGAGGAAGCCTCGGCGACGAGCTCGCCCGAGGGGGCCACGCCGTCGTCCGTGTGCTGAGGCGCGGCAGGAGCGCCGCCGCCGGACGCGGCGAACGCCTGGCCCGCTGTGCCGAGGACGCTGCCGATGCCCTTGAGCGCCTCTCCGACCTCGCTGGGGATGATCCAGAGCTTGTTGGAGTTGCCCTCGGCGATCTTGGGGAGCGTCTGGAGGTACTGGTAGGCGAGGAGCTTGTTGTCGGGGTTGCCGCGGTGGATCGCGTCAAAGACCTTCTGGATGGCCTGCGACTCGCCGTCGGCCTTGAGCACGGCGGCCTTCGCCTGGCCTTCGGCCTTGAGGATCTGCGACTGCCGTTCGCCCTCGGCCGTGAGGATGGCCGACTGCTTGGTGCCTTCCGCGGTGAGGATCGCGGCGCGCCGATCACGCTCGGCACGCATCTGCTTCTCCATCGAATCCTGAATCGAGTGGGGCGGCTCGATCGCCTTGAGCTCAACGCGTGAGACGCGCAGGCCCCAGCGCCCGGTCGCCTCGTCGAGGACGCCGCGCAGCTGGCCGTTGATCTGGTCGCGCGAGGTGAGCGCCTCTTCGAGGTTGAGCCCGCCGACCACGTTGCGGAGGGTCGTGATGGTGAGCTGCTCGACGGCCTGGATGTAGTTGGCGATCTCGTACGTCGCGGCGCGCGGATCGGTGACCTGGAAGTACACGACCGTGTCGATGGACACGACGAGGTTGTCCGAGGTGATGACCGGCTGAGGCGGGAAGGAGACCACCTGCTCTCGGAGATCGAGAAGCGGCAGGAGCCGGTCGACGAACGGGATGAGCAGCGTGAGCCCCGGGCTCAGCGTGCGCTGGTACTTCCCGAGGCGTTCGACGACGCCCGCGCGGGCCTGCGGGATGATCCGCACCGACCGAACGAGGACGGTCATGACGAACAGGATCAGCGCGATGACGACGACGAGGAGGAGAACTCCACCTACATCCATGATTACCCCCTGGTGTGATTGCGGCGGCCTCTGGATGGGCCGTCAGCTCCGATATGGTGAGGTCTCGCCGCTGGGGGCGACGACGGCCGTTGCTCCATCGATGGCGACGACTTGGACCACGTCCCCCGGAAGGAACTCGCCGCGCTCGGCGCGAGCCGTCCAGACGTCGCCTCCGATCTTCACGAGGCCCTTGCTGCTGTCGACCGGTTCGACGACCGTGGCCCGTGCACCCACGAGCCGATCGACGTTGGTGCGGACGTCCTCGATGCCCCGGCGCATATAGCGCATCGCGACGGGACGGACGAAGGCGACCATGCCAACCGAGACAAGGGCGAACACGAGGCCCTGAAGCCACGCGGGGCCGCCGAGGAGAGCGGCGACGAAGGCCGCGAGGGCCCCGCCGCTGAGCATGGCGAAAACGAGGCTCAAGCTGACCATCTCGATCCCGCCGAGAACGAGGGCCAGAACGAGCCACAGCATCCACGCGTTATGTGCGATCCAGTCCATTTTCTGGCCCTCCAACCCCCATTCTTTCCACTACCCTAGCCCAGCGGAACCCCGCGTGGGGGAGCCTGTGGACAACATGTTGGCGCAGCGTGCTGTGCCCCGTCAGACTGCGACGAGCGGCTCCGTGAGCGGCCCGCTCGCGTGCCGGTCGGCGGCTCGTCGGAGCGCGCGAACCGCCGCCCGGATAGCGTCCGGGGTGTCCGTGAACGGCAGCCTCAGCCGCCCCTCGAACGCACCGTGGAGCCCGAAGCGCGGCCCGGCCGTGAGGGCGAGGCCCTCCTCCCGGGCTCCGAGGACGAGCTCGGACGACGACCAGGGCGAGCAGTCCAACCACACGGCCAGGCCGCCGTCGGGATCCGGAACGGTCCATTGCGGGAAGTCCTCCGCGAGCGCCCCCCGAAGCGCCGCGAGGCCTGCGCCGAGCCGCACGCGCCGCTCGGCCACAAGCTCATGTTCGCGCGCGAGGAGCTCCACCGCGACGAGCTGCTCGAAGACCGGGGTGCCGAGGTCCAGGCTCGTGCGCGACTGAGCCACGCGGGACACGAGCGATCGGCTCGCGCGGATCCACCCGACGCGGAGCCCGCCCCACGCGAGCTTGCCGAGCCCGCCGACCGTGACGACGGCGGGGGAGAACCCAGCAAGCGGCCGCCGCGGCCCGCGGCGGAGATCGAGCCACATCGTGGTCTCGTCGGCAACGAGGACGGTCCCGTGGCGGTCGGCCGCGCGCGTGAGGCGCTCGCGTTCGTCCTCGCGGAGGCTCGCCCCGGTCGGGTTCTGGAAGTCGGGCATGACGTAGCCGAGCGCGGGCCCGACGTCCCGCAGAGCCGCCTCAGCCTCGGCCAGGTCCCAGCCGCCCTCGACGTCCACGGGGACCGGCACGGGCCGCGCCCTGACGGCCTGCAGGGCGTCGATCGCGTGGGGGTACGTGGGCTGCTCGATGAGGGCCCGGTCTCCCGGCGCGACCAGGACCCGGCTCAGGAGGGCGATCGCGTGCTGGGCGCCCGACGTCACGAGGATCTGCTCCGGGTCCGTCGGGACGCCGCGCCGCTCGAAGTGCCGGGCGACCGCCTCGCGGAGGGCCGGGTGGCCCGTGATCTCGTAGCCCGAACGCGAGAGCTCCGGGCCGAGCAGCGTGGTGGCAGCCGCGTAGCATGCCGCGACGGGACCGGCGGCGGG
>NZ_JBKZWT010000007.1:0-47962 GCF_047759905.1 Sinomonas sp. G460-2
GCGACCGACTCCGTCACCGCCGGGGTGACCACGAAGTCCGCACCCGCGGCGGCGACCGCATCGACGTCGTCCTCGGTGAGGACCGTCCCCGCGCCGAGGTACGCGCCCTCGGGGAGGCTGGGCGCGAGCTCCGCGATGGCGTGGAGCGTGCCCGGGGTGGTGAGCGCGATCTCGACGAGGCGCACGCCAGCGTCGAACAGCACGCGTGCCGCAGCGACGGCGCTTTCGGACGAATCGCCGCGGATGATCGCGACGAGCCGGGTTTCGCGCAGGATCTGCAGGAGGGTTGCCGAGTCCAGCTGGGCCATAGTCACTTTCCTATCACCGACGTTCGTCTTGTCATACCCGTGACCGTCATCCCCGTCACCGTCATACCGGTCACCGTCATCCCCGTCACCACTCCGCGAACGAACCGTCGGGGTGGCGCCACACGGGTCCGCGCCACGCGTGGCCCCGCGCGTCGGCGGCGCGCACGGCCGCCTCGTCGACCTCGATGCCGAGGCCCGGCGCGGTCAGCCGCTCGATGCACCCGTCCACGAAGCGGAGCGGTGTCTTGTCCACGACGTAGTCGAGCACCTCGGCGCCCTGGTTGTAGTGGATGCCAATGCTCTGCTCCTGGATGAGGTAGTTGGGCGTCGCGAAGCCCACCTGAAGGCAGGCCGCGAGCGAGATCGGCCCGAGGGGGCAGTGCGGGGCGAGCTGGACGTCGAACGTCTCGGCGAGGGCCGCGATCTTGCGCACCTCGGTGATGCCGCCCGCGTGGCTCAGGTCCGGTTGGGCCACAGCGATCCCCGCCTGGAGCACGGGGAGGAACTCCTGCCGCGAGTACAGTCGCTCGCCTGTCGCGATGGGGATCGGCGTCGATTCGGCGATCCGGCCGATGAGGTGCGAGTTCTCCGGGACCACGGGTTCCTCGAGGAAGAACGGGTGGAGGTCCGCGAGCAGGGAGGCCGCGCGGCGCGCCGTGGCGAGCGTGAAGCGCCCGTGGAAGTCGACGGCGACGTCGCGGTCCGGGCCGAGGACCTCGCGCGCTGCCGCGACGCGGCGCACCACGCCGTCGAGCTCGGAGACGCTCCCATTGGGCGACATCTTCCCGGAGGCGTTCATCTTGACGGCCGTGAGGCCCACCTCGAGCTGGGCCGCGATCGCGTCCGCGACCTCGTTCGGCTCGTCGCCACCCACCCAGCCGTACACGCGGATCCGGTCGCGGACCGGCCCGCCGAGGAGCTGGTGAACGGGTGCGTCGAAGTGCTTGCCCGCGATGTCCCACAGCGCCTGGTCGAGGCCCGCGACGGCGCTCGCCAGAATTGGCCCTCCGCGATAGAACGAACCCTTCGTGAGCACCTGCCAGTGGTCTTCGATGCGCAGCGGGTCCTGCCCGAGCAGGAGCTCGGCGAGCTGGTCGACGGCGGCGCGGACGGTCTCGGAGCGGCCCTCGCACGTCGCCTCGCCCCAGCCGACAATCCCGGAATCGGTCTCGAGCCGCACGAACAGCCAGCGGGGCGGGACGAGGAAGGTCTCGATGCGGGTGATTTTCACGGATTCAGCCCTTCGTGACGAGGAGGATTTGTAGTATTTAATGTCAACCTTAGCGGCTTAAGTCGTACCTAACCAGTAGGATGAGGTCATGACGAACGCCCTAGAGGCAGCGCCCGCCGCCTCCCGCCGGCACGCTGAGGTGCTCGACGCCGTCGGCGCGGCGATCTGCTCAGGCGAGCTCGCGCCGCAGTCCGCCCTGCTCTCCGACGAGCTCGAGGCGCGCTTCGACGTCTCGCGGACGCTGGTGCGCGAGGTGCTGCGGGTGCTCTCCTCGCTCGGGCTCATCGCGTCGCGCCGCCGCACCGGCACGGTTGTGCTGCCCGAGTCGGAATGGGACGCGTTCAGCCCCCAGGTGATCCGCTGGAAGCTCGCCTCGCCGCACCGCGTCGCGCAGCTGCAGGAGCTCACGGAGCTGCGCCGCGCCGTCGAGCCACTCGCCGCCCAGCTCGCCGCGGAGCGCGCGGGGAACGAGGCGCGCGCCGAGATCGTACGGCTCTCCGCCGCGATGTGGGCGGCCGGCACCACCGAGCGCACGGACGAGTTCGTCGAGTTGGACATCGCGTTCCACCACGCGATTCTCGCTTCCAGCGGCAATGGCATGTTCGGCAAGCTCAACCGGGTCACGGAGGAGGTCCTCGCGGGGCGCGTCCACCACGGGCTCATGCCGCCGCATCTAGACCGCACGGCGCTCCAAGGGCACCTCGAGGTCGCAACCGCGATCCAGCGCGGGGACGGGCAGGGCGCGCGCGCAGCGATGGAACGCCTCGTGGTTCGCTCCGTTGACGAAATGTCCCATCTGTGGGCCGACCCCGCGCCGGCCATCCCCGCGCAACCCCGGAGAAACATGCCTGAAGTACGCTAGCCCCATGCGCGAACTTCAGGCGAAGATCATCGATGAGATGGGCGTCAAGCCGCAGATCGACCCGGCCGAGGAGGTAGAGGCGAGGGTCGCTTTCCTCAAGGACTACCTCCGTGCCACGGGGGCCAAGGGCTTCATTCTCGGGATCAGTGGCGGGCTCGACTCTTCGCTCGCGGGCCGCCTCGCGCAGCTCGCCGTCGAATCCCTCGCCGAGGAGGGCATCGACGCGGACTTCATCGCCGTCCGCCTCCCCCATGGCGTCCAGCACGACGAGGACGACGCGCGGGCCGCCCTCGCGTTCGTCCGCGCCAAGTCCGAATGGACGTTCAACGTCAAGCCCGCCGTGGACGGCTACGAGGCCGAGTACGCCCGCACCTCCCCGGCCGAGCTCAGCGACTTCGTCCGCGGCAACACGAAGGCTCGCTCGCGTATGGTCGCGCAGTACATGATCGCGGGCGAGCGCAACCTGCTCGTGATCGGCACCGACCACGGTGCCGAGTCCGTCACGGGCTTCTTCACGAAGTTCGGCGACGGCGGCGCGGACATCCTGCCGCTGTTCGGCCTCAACAAGCGCCAGAACCGCCAAGTGCTCCGCTACCTCGGCGCCCCCGAGCGGATCTGGCAGAAGGTGCCCACGGCCGACCTCCTCGACCTGCAGCCGGGCCGCACCGACGAGCACGAGCTCGGGATCACGTACGAGGAGATCGACGACTACCTCGAGGGCCGCGAAGTCCCGGACGAGGTCGCGGAGGCGATCGAGCGCCGTTTCCTCGTCACGCGGCACAAGCGCGCGACGCCGGTCACGCGCTTCGACACGTGGTGGCACGAGGGCGCGGCCGCCTGGTCGAAGTAACCCCCAGCGTCCTCGAACAGCGAGTGGGCACCCCACGGTGCCGACTCGCTGTTCGATTGATAGCGTGGTCAGCGTGAAGATCGCCACCTGGAACGTGAACTCCCTCCGCGCCCGCGCCGACCGCGTAGAGAGCTGGCTGCTGCGCAGCGACGTCGATGTCCTGGCGATGCAGGAGACCAAGTGCCGGGACGACAATTTCCCGTGGGAGCTCTTCGAGCGCAACGGCTACGAGGTCGCTCATTTTGGCCTGAGCCAGTGGAACGGCGTGGGGATCGCCTCCCGCGTGGGCCTCGACGACGTCGAACGCACGTTCCCCGATCAGCCCACCTTCGGCAAGGGTGGGGTCGAGGCAGAGCAGGAAGCGCGCGCGATCGGCGCGACGTGCGGCGGCGTCCGCGTGTGGAGTCTCTACGTTCCCAACGGCCGCGCGCTCGATGACGAGCACATGCCGTACAAGCTCGAATGGCTCGCGACGCTCAACAAGCACGCGTCGGAGTGGCTCGCGCAGGACCCCCACGCGCAGATCGCGCTCGTGGGCGACTGGAACATCGCCCCGCTCGACGAGGACGTGTGGGACATCGAATATTTCCTTGCGGAGAGGCTTACCCACGTGAGCGAGCCCGAGCGCGAGGCGTTCCGGGCCTTCGAGCAGTCCGGCTACGCCGACGTCGCCCGGCCGTTCACCCCCGGGCCCGGCGTGTACACGTATTGGGACTACAAGCAGCTCCGCTTCCCCAAGAAGGAGGGCATGCGGATCGACTTCGTGCTCGCCTCCCCGACGCTCGCGGGCCGCGTGGTCGGCGCCCAAATTGACCGCGAGGAGCGCAAGGGCAAGGGCGCGTCTGACCACGCGCCGGTGGTGGTGGAGCTTGCGAACGGCGCCTGAGCTCGGCGCCGCGGACGACGGCGGGGGGCTGAGTTGAGCGACGCGCACGGCTTCGCGGCACGGCCGTTGTCATCGCATCTGCGCGTCTACGAGCCGCTCGACGCGTTCAGCTCGCACGAGCGCGAGCGGCTCAAGGCTGGGCTCCAGTCCAAGGGCGGGCGCGAAGCGCTCGATACCGCCGAATCGGACGCCGCGCTCGACCGCATCATCAACACGACCGGCGATCCGTTCCCCGGCGACAAGGCCGAATTCACGCGGGCGTTGACCGTCAACGGGACCACGCTGTACTGCCCGAGCCAACTCGTACTGCGCTCGGGCCTCGCGGCCGAGTCCGTGATCAGCACGGCTCCGCGGATGCTCGCCGAGCTCATGCTCCCGGAGGAGGCGCGGGAGCGGCATCAGCGGCGCGTCGACAAGATCGCCGCGGAGACGGCGTCCCCGCGGATCAACACGCGCGAATCGCTGTGGGGCATCCCGTTCAGCTGGTTCGTGCTGTTCCAGGAGTCCGATCCGACCGAGATCGTCGAGGCCGGCGACCATCTGCGGACGGTCCGGATCGTGGCCCCGTGGTCGAAGGCCATCAGCCGGGCGCGGTTCGCCGTGGCCAACCTCGCGCTCGCCGCGCCGGACATGAGCATGCTCGACGAGCTCACGGCGCTGACCGAGTGGCTCGAGGAGTTCAACCCGGAATCGGCTGTCGAGCTCGACTACGGGCGGGTCGCGGACCGCGTCTACCCCGACGAATCGTGCCTCGACGTGAAGCTCGGGATCGAATGCCTCGCGGAGGGGGACATGACCGGGGCCGCCGCCGCGTACCGTCGGCTCGCGTCCCGCTGGATCCCCATCCGCCAACTGGCCCGAGCCTCCTAACTGCCCGGGCCTCCCGGCCGTCCGAGCCTCCGGGCCACCCGCGCCTCCCGGCTAGCGGTAGGCGAGGCTGCCCAGGGGCGGGGCCGTCGATTCTCGGAGCACGAGCCGCTGCTCGGCGTTCTCCGCGTGCACGGCCCCAGTCTCGCCCGCGAGTTCGGCGAGGAGCATCTGGGTCCCGCGCCGTGCCTGCGCGGTCGGGTCCTGCCACACGGTCGTGAGGCCCGCGGCGGCGCCCATCTCGTGCCCGTCGATCCCCACAACCGACAGCTCGGCGGGAATCCGCACCCCCTGCCGCCGCGCCTCGAAGATCACGCCGAGCGCCATCTCATCCGAGGCGCACACGATCGCCGTGGGCCGCGGTTCCGGAAGCTCGATGAACCGGCGCATGGCCTCGACGCCGCTCTCCACCGTGAAGTTGCCGAAGAGGGCCGTGTCCGGATCGAACTCGAGGCCCGCCCGATGCACTGCGTCGTGGAAGCCCTCGACCCGGATCCGCGGCACGCTGAAGTTGAGGTCGGAATCGTCCTGGCCGTGCAGGAGCGCGATGTGCCGGTGGCCGAGGCCGATGAGGTGCTCCGTGATGGTCCGGGCCGCCAAATAGTCGTCGATGCCGACGTTCGAGCAGCCCGGAACGGGCCCTCCCACGACCACGAGCGGCATGTCGATCGTATGGAGATCGTCGATCTCCTCCTGATGCAGATACATGCACAGGAGCAGGAGGGCGTCGATCTGCTTCTGCACCATGGCCTTGCTGAAGAGCCGCTCGCGCGGCTGGGTCCGGCCGCCGAGGTTGAAGAGCGAGAGGTTGTAGCCGCGCCCGTGCAGCTCGCGGTCCACGCCGTCGATCGCCTTGCCGAAGAACCACCGGTCCACGTAGGGCGCGAGGACGCCGATGGTGCGCGTCTTGCCGGACGCGAGGCGCGACGCGGCCGACGACGGAACGTACCCGAGTTCCTTCGCGGTCGCCAGGATCTTGGCTCGCGTGCGCGGCGAAACCCGAGGGAGACCACGGATGGCCCTTGAGACCGTCGCCGTCGACACCCCCGCCGCTGCGGCTACGTCCTCGATCCCGACCATTTTTCCTCCGTTGTCCCGGCCCCAGCACCGGCGAGGCAAGCGCCCGTCTCAGCGATCGGCGTCGTCTGTATGCCCCCGAAGCACCTTACGCCTCACGGCCCACAGCCCTGCCATTGCGACGACAATCGCCGCGAGGCCGAGCGCCCACCCGAGAGCAGGCTGGCCGGTCACCTCGAGCCACACGGTGATCCCGAAAAGGACCAGTCCCCAGAAGGCGAGGATGCCGAAGAAGAGTTCGAACTGCTCGACGACGGCCTTCCGCGGGCCGGAGGAGAGGCGATAGGCCTCTCCCCCGACCGCGAAAGGATTCCACGGCCGGCGTCCGTGCTGTTCGGTCACTTCACCGCGCCAGCGGTGAGACCGGCGACGATCTTGCGCTGGAAGACCAGCACCAAGATCACGAGCGGGACAGTCACGATCGTGCCCGCGGCCATGACGGCGGTGTACGGCTCCTGATGCGGCTGCGCACCGGCGAAGTAGGCGATCGCAACGGTCACCGGACGGGTCGCGTCCGACGACAGCTGGCTCGCGATGAGGAACTCGTTCCACGCCCCGATGAACGCAAGGATCGCGGTGGTGAACGTCGCGGGCGCGGCGAGAGGCAGGATGATCTTGCGGAACGCCTGGCCCTGCGTGCACCCGTCGATGCGCGCCGATTCCTCAAGCTCCCACGGCATCTCGCGGAAGAACGAGGTCAGCGTGTACACCGTGAGCGGGAGGGTGAAGGAGATGTCCGGGATGATCATGGCCTGGTAGGAGCCCATGAAGCCGATGTTCGTGAACAGCTGGAACAGCGGGGTCACGAGCGCCACGCCCGGGAACATCGAGGCCCCGAGGATGAAGCCCATAACGGCGAACTTGAACCGGAAGTTCAACCGGGCCAGGGCGTACGCGGCGAAGACGCCGACCACGAGCGCGACGACGGTGGTCACGCCCGCCACGATGAGGCTGTTGAGCAGGTTCCGTCCGAAGTGGTTGCCGAGGCTCTCGTCGAACACCGTCGCGAAGTTGTCCCACGTGATGTGCGTGGGCCAGAAGCTCGCATCGAAGGTGAACGCCGTGTCGCGGAAGGCAGTCACGATCATCCAGTACGCCGGGAGGAGGCACCAGATGAGGATGATGAGGGCCGAGATGTAGGTGCGGACTTGGCCCCAGTCGAAGCGCTTGCGGCGAGCAGGCGCGGTTGCAGTACGCGGGAGCGTAGCGGTGGCGGCCATGTCACTTCCTTCCCGAGGACGTGGCCGCGCCCACGGCGTTGGCGCCGAGGAAGCGGACGAAGATGAACGCGACCAAGAAGATCACGATGAAGGTGACGGTCGAGAGTGCGGCCGCGCTGTTGAACCCTTCACGGATCTGGTCGACCACGAGGATCGAGAGCGTCGTGGTGTTGTTGGCGCCCTGCGTCATGATGTACGGCAGGTCGAACATGCGCAGCGCGTCGAGCACGCGGAACAGGACCGCGACCATGAGGGCCGGCTTCACGAGGGGAAGCGTGATCTGGGTGAAGCGCTGCCAGGCGGTCGCGCCGTCGACCTTCGCTGCCTCGTAGACCTCATCCGGGATGAGCTGGAGCCCAGCGAGGATGAGGAGCGCCATGAACGGCGTGGTCTTCCACGTATCGGAGATGATGATCGCCCACTTGGCAGGCCATTCCGAACCGGTCCACAGGATCTGGGTACCGAAGACCTTGTTGGCGATGCCGTCGAACGCGAAGATGAAGAACCACAGCTTGGCCGTCACGGCCGTGGGGATGGCCCACGGGACGAGGACGGCGGCACGGACCGCGCTCCGCCCGCGGAACGACCGGGCCATGATGATCGCCATCCAGAATCCGAGGACGGTCTCAAGGGCAACGGTCACCACGGTGAAGAAGAAGGTGGTGCCGAAGGCGCTCCAGAACTGGGAGCCGATGGTTCCCGGCGGGCAGGCTTGCCCGTTGCACTGCTGGAACAGCCAGTGCGCGTAGTTGTCGAGTCCTGCGGGGCCGCCCTGCTCGAAGAATCCGGTCGCCGGGTTGAGGCCTGCGTCCTTCTGGAAGGACATGATGATGGCGTTGACCACCGGGTAGATGATGACGACGGCCAACAGGACGAGCGTCGGCAACAGGAGGGCGGAGGCCCAGCGGCCTTGGGTGACTTGCTTCCGGTCCGCGCTCTCGCGACCCGGCATATGGTGGGTCTCAGCTCTCGCCTTGGCCCGGGTACGCTCCGGGAGTTTCGTAGACATCGAGTCTCTCCTCTTCAGGGGGCCGCTGGCCCGGGAGTCCGTTCCGACCCCCGGGCCACCGGCTCACGACCTGGCTACTTGGCGGCTTCTATCGCAGACTGCATATCGGCCACCGCTTGATCGACCGTCTTGTCCCCCTTGAGGGCGGCATACGCGTTGTCCTCGACTGCCTTGGTCACTGCCGGGTAGAACGGCGTGACCGGACGCGGGACGGCGTTCTGGATCGACGTCAGCAGCGTGGGCAGGTACGGGAGCTTCTGCACGAGGGTCTGGTCCGAGTAGAGGCTCGAGAGGACGGGAGCGAGGGAGCCCTGCGTCGCGTAGTACGTCTCGGTCTCCTGGCTGGTCATGAACTTCATGAAGTCAAGGGCCGTAGCCTTGTTCTTCGAGTAGACGCTCATCGCCACGTTGTGGCCACCGAGCGACGAGGCGCCCGGGCCGGACTTGCCGGGGAGCGGTGCGATGCCGAACTTGCCGGCCACCTTGGACGAACCGTCCGTCTTGCTCGCGATGCTGTAGACGTAAGGCCAGTTGCGCAGGAACAGGAGCTTGCCGTCCTGGAAGGCAGTGCGGCTGTCCTCTTCCTTGTACGTGATGGCCTCGGCGGGGATGTTGCCGTTCTTGAACGCGTCAACGAGCTTACTCAGGCCCGTCTTGGCGTCGGCCGAGTTGACCGCGGCCTTGCCGGAATCGTCAACGATCTTGCCGCCGAACGAGTCGATGGCCTCGGAGGCGTTGACCGTGAGGCCCTCGTACTTCTGGAACTGGCCCGCGTAGCAGCCCATGTTGTTCTGCTTCGCGACCGAGCACATGCTCATCATCTCGTCCCACGTCTTGGGCGGGTTGGGCACGAGATCCTTGCGGTAGTACAGGAGGCCGCCGTCGGAGGTCTGCGGCGCCGCGTAGAGGGTGCCTCCGTACGTGGCGGTCTTGACCGTCGCGGGAAGCATGGCCGAGGTGTCGAAGGCCGTCTTGTCCTTGAGCGGCTGCAGCCAGCCCTTCGCCGCGAACTCGGCGGTCCAGACGACGTCGACGTCGACGACGTCGTAGTTCGCGTCCTTCGCCTGGAAGTGCTGCACGAGATCGTCGTGCTGCTGGTCGGCCGCGTCCGACTGCTCCTTGAACGTGACCTTCTCGTTCGGGTGCGCGGCGTTCCACTTGTCCACGAGCGGGCGGACGACGTTCGAGTTGTCCTTGCCCTGAACGTAAGTGATGGGGCCACGGCCGTCGAGGTTCGCGGAGGCGTCTCCACCGCCACCGCCGCTGCTTCCCCCGGTACTGCTGCCGCCGCTACAGGCTGAGAGTGCCAGGGCCAGTACGCTCACCGTGGCTAACGGTGCGGCATACCTGGAGAACGTCTTTCTCATGCTCGACTCCCTTGTCTGTCAGGGGCAGCCCTGCGCCGCCCCCGGGGTTGTGACGCAGTTCACCCTATGGCCGTGACGTGGAGTGTGCAAGCGCTTACGCACGTCGTTTTCATTCCGTGATCAAAGACCCTAGACACGGGACAGGGCACCGCACTTGTGCGGTGCCCTGCGAACGACGACGGCGCGCGCCCGGCTTGAGCGCGGGAGATTCAGTGCACGCGTTCGGCGCGGCTGAAACGGGCCCTCGTGCCCGAGGCAATGTGCAAGAGCACGGGGCACGAGGCGCCGAGGAGGAGGTCCATCCCGACCGTCAGGCGCTCGATCTCGCGGGCGATCGCGGCCGGGTCGGCCCCCTGCCGCGCAATGACCCTAACGCGCAGGGCGACCCGGCGCTCGAACTCGACGGCGGCGACGGACAGCCCGAGGATGTCCTTCCGGCGCGACAGGGCGGCGCGAAGCGCCTGATCCACCGTCGACGCCGAAATCGCCACGCGGCCCGCCGCCTCGCCGGTCTCCTCGGAGCCGTGCTCCGAGGCCGACCACGCGATCAGGTCGCGCCGCCCGGTGCCCTGCTGGGCCATCCACCAGATCATGACGAGGATGACCACCACGAGGAGAGCCATGGCAAGGAGCCACAGCCAGCTCACGCTCGTGCCGGGGATCCACGTGGTCGCGAAGTCGCGGCCTACTTGAAGAGACGCGGCCGGCGCCCACGAGGCCCACCACGAGCCGACGGAGGGAACCGCGGAGAGGAGCACCACGAGGATTCCCACGGCGAACACGAGCACCCCGAACACCACGACGAGGACGCGATTGAGGGTGCGCGGCGTTCCGTTCATGCGCCGACCACCCCCGTCCCGGCCACGCGTACCCGGATCACCGGGTACGGCGCCGGGCGGAGCCGCCTGAGCTCGTCCTCGACCGCTGCGAGCACCGCCTCGGCACTCACGGGCACGCCCGACGTGGGGCGTACGTTGACAAGGGCCTCGCCCTGCGAGACGAACACCGTGACCTGCTCCGGCCGAACGGTCGCGGCGGCACGGGCGCGGCGCGCGAGGGCCGAGGCGAGCACCTCGTCGTCGACCACGACGGCGATGCGCTGGCCCGGCAGCGCTCGGCGACCCGGACGCCCCGGACGAAGGCCGAGCAGGACGAAGACGAGGCCCGCGAGCGCGATCACGACCCCGAGCAGGCCGAGCACCCCTGGATTGGCGCTCTTCGGCAGGCCCGCGATGAAGCGCGCGGCCGTCTCCGGGTCCGTGATCCAGGCCGGCTGGCCGATGGCCTGGAGCGTCGACTCGAGCAGCGCATACAAGCACAGGAGCGTCACGATCACGGCAACGACGGCTGCCGCGAAGACGCGCCCGGAACTCGTCTCGCGGCGCACCGCCGCGCCAAGACCGTGAGGCGGCTCCGGGCTCTGGGCCGCGGGCGGTTGCTGGGGTGTTCCCTCGGGCTGCGTGACGGATGCCTCCGTGCTCATTGGACGCGCACCCTTCTGGCGGCGGCCGATCGCACCCCCGCGATCCGGACGTCGACCCGGCTCAGCTTCGCGCCGCTGAGCCCCGAGACTCGACGCAGGATCGCGCCCTTCGCTCCCGAGGCGCGATCCCACACGCTTCCGCCGGCCGCAGCGACGTCGGCCGCGCTCTCAATGGCACCCAAGTCCGGTACCGCGATGGGCGAGACGACGCGCAGTGCCAGCAGGCCGGCGTCGTCCGTCCAGCTGGCCCGCACCTCGGACGGCCGCACGCCGAAGAGCTCCGCCGCCGCGGCCTGCGCGAGGCTCGTGAGGGCCTGCGTGCTCACGCGGTTGTGCCCGGCGAGCCCTGGAGCTGGGGAGGCGGCCTCGGTCACTGCGACGAGCGCCTTCCCATGAGCGCGTCCCACACGCGGCGGAGATCCACCTTGCCCTCGACGAGCCGGCCGAGGATCGCGCCGATCGCCATGAAGATGATCGAGCCGATAAAGCCCCATGCGCCGAACTGGAAGGACATGAACGCGACGAAAGCACCGATGGCGATGCCGACTACGGTCAGATTCACAGCACCTCGTTCCCGGACGAGGCAGGCGGCTGCGGGGGTGCAACCGGGGCCTCGGCCTGACGTGACTCGCCCTGCCTGGGCTCGCCGATATAGACGTCCGCGATCTCGACGTTGACTTCGATGACAGTCAGCCCCGTGTACTGCTCGACGGCGCGGTAGACGGCAGCGCGGACATCGTCCGCGAGCTTCTGGAGCGGGACGCCGTACTTGGCGACGAGCGTGACGTCGACAGCCGCCTGCGTGGCGCCGGCCTCCGCGCGGACGCCGCTCGCATGGTCAGCGCCCACCGCGTCGCGGATCGCGCCCAGCGCGCGCGACGGCGTGGTCCCCAGCGAATGCACGCCCGGAACCGACCGGGCTGCGGCGGCGGCAACCTTCGCGACGGCCTGCTCGTGGATGACCGTTCGGCCGCCCGCCTCCGGGGGATCCGTCGCGTAGACGGGCGTCCCCGGGCGCACCTCGGGATACTGCTCCATTCGGTTCCCCTCGCCGTGTGGCCGGACTTTGTTCCCACCTTAGTACGGCTGGGTTCGGGGCACCTCAGGGCGCGCGTTCGGCTCCCGCCGGCACGGCCCTACGGCCCATTCCGGCGGCCGATCGGCGGGCGTACCTTCGGGGTATGGAGTTCATTCGTGTTGCCTACTACCCGAAGGGGCAGCTCGGACCCATCGTCCATCCCATCGCGGCGAGCGACGTCGAGTCCGCCATCGCCGCGACCCAGGGGACGATCGCCGAACTCACCCGCGAGCACTCTCTCCTGCGGCTCGAGCTTCTGGAGCCCAAGCATCACAGGATCGTCGCCGAGTGGGACGGGGCGGCCTGGACCCGCCGCTCCTAACGTCTCGGGTGGGGTTGTGAGTGAGGCGGCTCAGTCGAAGCCGTGGCAGTAGACCTTGCGCAGGGTCTCGGTGACCTCCCAGCGGCCCGACCAGTCCTTGGGCTGAACGATCACGTCGCCCCCGGAGATCTCGTACCTCGTCCCGGTGGTCCCGTCGGTGACCGTCGCACGGCCGCTCACGATGTAGCACACCTCGGTGTCCTCGCGAGGAGTCACGTCCCAGCCGCCGGGCTGGCACTCCCAGACGCCAGTCTTGATGGCGGTGTCGAACTTGAGGATCGCCGTCTTGGGGTCACCCGAGTCATAGCCGAGACGGTAGCCGTTGGGCTCGAGCTCCCCGAGGATCTTGGCCGAGGGCACGTACACGTAGGGCTGCATGGGGTCCTCCTTATGTAGGGTTGTTCAATTGTTGACAATACTAGAGTTGTCGACGGCCGATGTCTATACGGCCCCCCCGTTCGCTGCGTCTCAGCCGTAGGCATGGTCAAAATTGTTCGTTTGACTTGTTGTTGACAATCCTAGGAACTGTTAGTTGAATAGCTACGCAGAAACGCAGATAACGAGCCCGCCAAGCACTCGAACCCAGCCGATGCCCAGACAGCCGATTGAGTCGGCGCCAGAAAGGATCATTTCGATGAATCACGACGTCCGAGGGGGATACACGGTCAGCGACATGGCGCCCGAGGACGTCCAAGAGGCGCGGGCTGTGATGTTGCGGTCGGTGGCCGAGGACTTCGGCTGCGACTACGACCCGGCTATCCACGCCGACATCGACGACCTCCTGGGCTGGTATTCCGGCCCGGACGGCCAGTTCATGCTCGTCGTGAAGGACGACGCGAGTGGGCGTGTTGTCGCCACTGGCGGCATCCGCGGCGGCGCCCTCAAGGAAGGCCTGAGCCCCGAGCATCTGGTGGAGCGGTACCGCGACGGGAGAACGGGGCAGATCGTCCGCGTCTACGTCTTGCGCGAGGAGCGACGCCGCGGGATCGCCCGGGCAGTCGTGGAGGCGATCCTGGACCGTGCGCAGGCCGAAGGGCGCTACGACCGGATCGTGTTCCACACCTTCCTGCACTCCCCCGGCGCGGTCGCCTTCTGGACGTCCATGGGCGCAAGCCTGATTGAGGACGACACGGACGGCATCTCCAACGCAATGTTCTACGAGTTCGACGGCCTCCCGGGCCGCGTCGACGCCACCACCCCCTGATCCTTCACGACCTTCAATCGCACCATCACACCCCAGGAAAGGAACCACCGTGACAAAGCGCCGTGACCTGTTCATCTTCGTAGCCGACCCGGAGAAGGGCGCGGAGGCTCGGGCCTACCTCAGCGGCTGGCTCCGTGAGCTCGACGGCCACCCCGGTTATCTCGGCGGCGCGGTGCTCAAGGAGACCGCCGGCGAGCTCTTCGACAACACCCTCGTCCTCGCCCTCGACTTCGAGTCCACCGAGGCCGCCCGTGCCCTGTGGCCCAAGATCGAGAACACCGTCAACCCGCTCTACCCGGACGACAAGTCCGACAAGACCCCCGACCAGGGCCCCGCCTTCTTCGACCGCACCGCGAGGGCGGCCGCCGAGGGGGGCCAACTGTCGCTGAAGTTCACGCGCGGCAATGGGCTTCTGGCCCGCATGCTGCACATCCACGCCGAGGCCATCGACGAATACGCGACCGCGTCCTGAGATCCATTCGCGGCGGCGTGCCCATTGCTCGCCACCGAGCGACGCACGCCCCAGACTGATGAGCGAAGACGTGAACGCATACCAGCAGGTACCTGCCCAGCTGCATCGCCCCACCCCGGAGGAGATGGACCTCGCGACAGAGGTGTTCCAGATGCTGGCCGACGGCACCCGGTTCCGGCTGCTGCTGGCCCTCCTCGACGACGAGCTTCCGGTTAACGACCTCGCGCGGGCCGCAGACAAGCCGCCGACCGGGGTGTCGCAGCACTTGGCCAAACTGCGCTTGGCCCGCCTTGTGGCGACCCGTCGCGAGGGGACTCGTGTCTTCTACCGCCTCGAGAACGATCACGTGCGCCAGCTGATCGTCGACGTCCTCAACCACGCCGAGCACATGGGTTCGTCCGTGCCGCGCCACCACCAACAGCAGGCGCTCCCCTTCCCCAACGCCTAGCAGGAGATTGAGTCAAATGAGCATACCGAGACCAACGTCCGAGAACCTCGCACCCCGAGAGGTCCGGCGCCACGAGCACAACCACGGCGACCACGGGCACGACCAGGGCGGGCACGAACACCCGCACGGGGGCGCACCGCACGGGCACCCGCACCCGCACGGCCACCCCCACGCCCACGGCCACGGCCACGGCCACGGCCACGGCCACGGCCACGGCCACGGTACGGGCTTCTGGGCGACTGTGAAGGAGTTCTTCGTCCCCCATACGCACGATGCGGCCGATTCGATCGACGATGCGCTCGAGGCCAGCACGGAGGGTGTGCGGGCGCTGAAGATCAGCCTGTTCGCACTGCTGGGCACGACGATACTGCAGTTCGCCGTCGTCCTATTCAGCGGCTCCGTGGCGCTGCTGGCGGACACGGTCCACAACTTCTCCGACGCGCTCACCGCGCTGCCGTTGTGGGTCGCATTCATCCTCGCGCGGCGTCCAGCGACCAGGCGCTACACCTACGGCCTAGGTCGGGCCGAGGACCTCGCGGGCCTGTTCATCATCGTCGTGGTCGCGCTCTCGGCCGTCGTCGCCGGCTGGCAGTCGGTCGAACGCATCTTCAACCCGCACCCGATCGAGAACCTCTGGTGGGTCGTAGCGGCCGGTCTCATCGGTTTCGCTGGGAACGAAGGCGTCGCGGTCTTCCGGATCCGCGTGGGTCGGCGCATCGGTTCCGCCGCCCTGGTGGCGGACGGGATCCACGCCCGCACGGACGGGTTCACATCCCTCGCCGTCGTCGTCGGTGCGTTCGGCGTGATGCTGGGCTTCCCGCTGGCTGACCCGATCGTGGGGCTGCTCATCAGCATCACGATCTTCGTCCTGCTGTGGGGCACAATCGGCAGCATCGGCCGTCGACTGCTCGACGGGATCGAACCGGACCTCGTCCACCGCGCCGAGCACGCGCTCAAGGAAACCCCCGGGATCGTTGGGGTCGAGAGACTCCAGCTGCGCTGGATCGGACACCGCATCCACGGCACCGCAATGGTTGGCGTGGCCCCCGGGTCGACGGTCGAGGAGGCGGACAGCGTGCGCCGCGACGCCCAGCACCGGCTTGGCCACGCCCTGCCAAACGTAGAGGAGATCACGGTGGCAACGGCCCCCAGTTGATCACGCATGCTGGCACCGGCCAGCCTTCTCTCGACCTCACCCAATCGACGACGCAACGCGGGCCACGGCCGCGCCGGCGTTGAACCCGGCCACGCCGGTCAGTTCGCCGTGCGCGTCCACGAACTCGGTCAGCACGGCGTCGGGTTGGGGCGGGGCGATCGGCCAGGCGGCCGGCCGCTCCGATCCGTCCGGGGACCGCAGTCCGCGGACGGATATCGTCGAGCCGAACGCGCGAAGGTTGAAGCCCGTCGTCGGCCGGTAGGGACCGGGGTCTTCGGCGTCCAGGAAGTCGTGGAGTATCGTCCGCGCGGCGTGCTGGCCTTGGGCGACAGCGGCGTTCCAGTGGTCGGTCGTGAGTCGCATTCCTCCGGAGGCGATGTATGCCGCGCTTCCGGCCGCATACCATCCCCTTTCGCTCCAGCGGAGGCGGTCGTCCACCCGGATCCCGTCCGGTGAACCCGCCCAGTCGGTGGCGGGAACTGCTCCATGCGCGAGGATGACAGCGTCAACCTCGACGGAACTGCCGTCGGAGAGGGAGAGCCGTGCGCGGGCACCGCAGGGGGTGATGGCGTGCACAGTTGTTCCCAGCCGTGCGTCCGTCCGCCCCCGTTGCAACGCGGCCAGCCGCGGGGAGATCTCGGAGCCGAGCGCGCCGGCCAGAGGCATCGCCGACCGGCCCACGAGGACAACTTCGGCTCCCGCATCCACATAGTGGCTGGCCAGTTCGGTGCCAGAGAATCCAGCCCCGATCACCGCGACCCGCCGCCCAGCGGCTTGAGGGATCGACTCTCGAAGAGCACCCGCGTCATGTGCTGTGTGCAGCCGATGCAATTGGACTTCCGAAGCCACATCGATGCCGTCTGGTCGCCTCGGTACGGCTCCGGACGCAATCACCACCGCGTCGGCGGCCAGGCGCCGGCCATCGCGGAACTCGACCGTTTTGGTTCCGAAGTCGACGGCGATCGCTTCGCCCGCCGTCACCACCACGCCCTCGATGGGCGGGAGCGCGATCTGCTCTCTCGTGAGCAGGCCCGGAAGCAGTGCCTTGTCGACCAGCGTGCGGTCGATCGCACCCCCTGGCTCGGCGTCAACGATCTGGATGGAGCCAGCGAAGCCGCGCGCGCGGAGCTCCTGTGCGCAGGCACGACCGGCGGCTCCTCCGCCGACGATGAGGACCCTTGGGCTTCGTTCCGGCATGAGCGTACGACCTTCCTTCGGAGAGTTCTTGAAATCATCGGGATAATGTTGGATTGTAGACAAAGCATACCCCGTGGGGGTACTCCCCCAGTAGGCGCCAAGACAGTCGGACCCAGCCGGGCCCACTCGCCTCACCCCTTGCATCCGATACCCCCTATGGGTATATGGTTGGCTTGCGATATACCCCCTCCGGGTATCCTCGCGTCGGAACAGGAAAGGACCCTGTCATGAGCACCACCGAATATCAGGTCACCGGAATGAGCTGCGGGCACTGCGAGATCTCCATCCGCCGGGAGGTCGGGCAGATCCCCGGGGTTGAAGGGATCGAGGTCAGCGCCGCGACCGGCCGGCTCCTGGTCAGCACAGGCTCGGAGGCTCCTGCCGACGACGATGCCGTGATCGCCGCCGTGGACGAGGCCGGGTACGTGGCGGCGCGCGTCTGATGAACACTGCCACTCGCCTGGGCCTGTACACGGCCGGTCTAGCCCTCGCCTTCGGCGCGGCATTCACCGTGGCAGGCGCGGCAATCCCGAAGACGGCGGTAGCCGAGCGGATGGCGACTGCCGCACAGGCGCACGGCGGACACGGCTCGATGGGAGATATGGGAGACGCCGCCGTCCCCCATGGGGTCACCCTCGCGGCTGGCGGCTACCAACTCGGTCCCGTCCACGCACCCGCCGAGGTTGGCTCCGCCGGCAGTCTCTCCTTCGCGATCGACGACGCCGCCGGGCATCCGCTACGCGATTACACGACGTCGCACGATAAGGACCTGCACCTGATCGTGGTTCGCACCGACGGATCAGAGTTCCGGCACGTGCATCCCCAGCTCACCGCAGACGGCACCTGGACGATCCCGTGGACGTGGAAAGAGGCGGGCAGCTACCGCGTCTTCGCCGACTTCGTCCCCGGAGGCGGCGCCGGTTCGGTCACGCTCACCCGCACGGTCGACGTCGCCGGTCCAGTCACACTGGCCACCGCGCCCACCGAGGCGCGAACCGCGCACGTCGACGGCTTCGATGCGACGATCGCCGGCGACCTCCGCGACGGGGCCTCGTCGGAGCTCGCCGTCTCGGTCGCCAAGGATGGCGCCCCGGTCACTACCCTGCAGCCCTATCTCGGCGCGTTCGGTCACCTTGTGGTACTGCGCGACGGAGATCTCGCCTATCTTCACGTGCACCCCGAGGGCGCCGATCCCCAGCCGGGCCAGCTTGGCGGAGGGACCGTGAGGTTCGCGGCAGAGGCGCCGTCGTCGGGGCGCTACCTGCTGTACTTCGACTTCCAGGTCGACGGCGTCGTCCACACTGCGGCGTTCGTGCTCCCGGCCGAGGGCGCATCAGCTCCGCAGGCCGCCCCAACGCAAGGCGAGAGCCATGGCCACTGAGCGCTTCACGAAGATCGGATCATGATGTCCACCACCACAGCACCGACCGAACCTTCGCGTTCGAGCTACGAACTCGAGATCGGCGGCATGACGTGCGCCTCCTGCGCCAACCGGATCGAGAAGAAGCTCAACCGCATGGACGGGGTCGAGGCGAGCGTCAACTACGCCACCGAGAAGGCGAAGGTGTTCGTCCCCGAGGGCTACGACCCTCAGCTGCTCATCATCGAGGTCGAGAAGACCGGCTACACCGCTGCCTTGCCGGCCCCACCCGAGCAGGCCTCAGACGCGAACGAGGGCGAAGAGCCCGACCATGAGCTCGCGGACCTGCGGCGGCGGCTCATCGGATCGGTTGTGCTGGCCGTACCGGTGATCCTCATGGCCATGGTCCCCGCCCTGCAGTTCACCTATTGGCAATGGGCATCCCTCACCCTCGCCGCGCCGGTGATCCTGTGGGCGGCCTTCCCCTTCCACAGGGCAGCCTGGACCAACCTGCGCCACGGTGCCGCCACCATGGACACCCTCGTCTCGGTCGGCACGCTCTCGGCGTTCCTGTGGTCGCTCTACGCGCTCTTCCTCGGCACTGCCGGGATGCCCGGGATGCACCATGCGTTCGAGCTCTCGATCGCGCCAACGGACGGCGCGGGCAACATCTACCTCGAGGTCGCCGCCGGCGTGACGATGTTCATCCTGTCCGGGCGCTACTTCGAGAAGCGTTCAAAGCGCCAGGCGGGCGCCGCCCTGCGCGCGCTCCTCGAACTGGGCGCGAAGGACGTCGCCGTGCTCCGCGGCGGGGTCGAGACACGCGTCCCGATCGAGCAGCTCGCAACCGGAGACGAATTCGTTGTGCGGCCCGGCGAGAAGATCGCCACCGACGGCGTCATCGTGACGGGAACGTCCGCGGTGGACGCGTCGATGCTCACGGGGGAATCGGTGCCGGTCGAGGTCGGCCCGGGCGATGCGGTGACGGGAGCGACGGTGAACGCCAGCGGCCGCCTTGTGGTGCGCGCGACCCGCGTGGGCGCAGACACCCAGCTTGCCCAGATCGCCCAGCTCGTCGAGGACGCCCAGTCCGGGAAGGCCGAGGTGCAGCGCCTCGCCGACCGGGTCTCCGGCATCTTCGTCCCGATTGTGATCGCCGTCGCGGTGGCAACCCTGGGTGCTTGGCTCGGCGCCGGATTCCCCGGCGCGACGGCGTTCACCGCCGCCGTCGCGGTGCTCATCATCGCCTGCCCGTGCGCCCTGGGGCTTGCCACACCGACCGCGCTCCTGGTCGGAACCGGGCGCGGCGCACAGCTCGGGATCCTCATCAAGGGCCCCGAGGTGCTCGAGTCCACCCGGCGCGTCGACACGGTCGTGCTCGACAAGACAGGAACCGTGACCACGGGCCGGATGACCCTCATCGAGGCCGTCGCCGCCGCCGGAACGGATCGCAGCGAACTGCTGCGCCTCGCCGGCGCCCTCGAGGACGCCTCCGAGCATCCAATCGCCCAGGCGATCGCCCGCGGGGCAACCGAAGCACTCGCCGCCCCCCTCTCTGACGTGAAGGACTTCCGCAACGTCGAGGGCAAGGGCGTCACGGGCGTCGTCGACGGCCACAGTGTGCTCGTGGGCCGCCAGACCCTGCTGGACGAATTTTCGATCGCACCCGATCCCGCGATCACGGAAGCGAAGCGCGCCGCCGAGTCAAACGGCCAGACCGCAGTCCTCGCCGCATGGGACGGCGCAATCCGGGGCCTGCTTGTGGTCGCGGACCGGGTCAAGCCGACAAGCGCCGAGGCGGTACAGCAGTTCCGGCGCCTGGGACTCACTCCCATCCTCCTCACCGGCGACAACGAGGTCGTGGCCAGGCACATCGCTGCGGAAGTCGGTATCGATCAGGTCATCGCCGAGGTGCTGCCCAGCGAGAAATCAGCCGTGGTCGCTCGCCTGCAGAGCGAGGGGCGCACGGTCGCGATGGTGGGCGACGGCGTCAACGACGCCGCGGCGCTCGCGCAGGCCGACCTAGGGCTCGCAATGGGCACCGGCACCGATGCGGCGATTGAAGCGTCCGATCTCACCCTCGTCCGCGGCGACCTGCGCGGTGCCGCCGACGCGATCCGGCTCTCGCGGCGCACGCTCGGCACGATCAAGGGCAACCTCTTCTGGGCGTTCGCCTACAACGTCGCTGCGATCCCGCTGGCCGCCCTCGGCCTGCTCAACCCCATGCTCGCCGGCGCGGCGATGGCGTTCTCGAGCGTCTTCGTCGTCGGCAACAGCCTCCGCCTGCGCTCCTTCAAGAGCCAGGCGGTGGACCTACGGCCGCCCGCCCTCGACCGAACCCTGCGTCCGGCCGAACCGGTGAGCGCCTGACCATCCGCAACCAACGAAAGGAAACCCCATGTGCGAGGCACACAACCACGACGCTTCCCCGGCCCACGAGCACTCTCACTCCGAAGCCGCCCCAGCCGAAGAGCACTGCCACTCCCACGCTGTAGCGACCGCAGATGAGAGCACAGCGGAGTGCCCCGTGATGCGCGGCAACTATGTGGACAAGGCGGACGCCGAGGCGAGCGGCCTCATCCGCGACTACGACGGCACCCGCTACTACCTCTGCTGCGCCTCGTGCGGCCCGCTGTTCGACGCCGACCCCGAGAAGTACCTCGCGGCAATCTAGAAGATCTGTTTACCACGCCGAGCGACGACGGAAGGGAAGGGCGGGAGCGCTGCGCGCACTCCTGCCCTTCCCTTCCGTCACGTCTAGTCGCCCCGAACACTCCGATCATATCGCCCGATTGTCAACTATGAACAATCCTGCTAACGTGACAAGTGACTCTCTCATCCGTGAGCGCAACGGCGGGCCGTGATGTGAGAGATTCACCAGCATGAACTCGAGGAGGGTTCCGTGAACGGGGTACACACGCTCTCTGCAATCGCAACAAGACCGACCGCGGTGATCATCGCCGACCAGCTGCGAGAAGGAATCATTGACGGCGTGTTCGAACCGGGCGATCAGATCAACGAGGCCCAGGTTGCCAGTCAGTTGAACGTCTCCCGCGGGCCGGTGCGCGAGGCGCTGCACCGGCTCATGCAGGAGGGCATTCTGATCGGCCGGCCGAACCGCGGTGTGTTCGTCCGAAAACTGACCGCCGACGACGTCAGCGAGGTCTACCAGGCCCGCGAGGCGATCGAACTCGCGGCCGTTTCGATCCTTGCGGGCAAGGACGCTTCGTCCAGAGCAGCCGTCACCGAACAGCTCAACCAGGTCATCTCGCGGATGCGGAAGTCCGTCGAGGCCTCCGATTGGTCAGCGATACACCGCGTCGACTTGGAGTTTCACACGAGGCTCGTTCAACAGGCTCACAACACGCGACTCATGCGCGCGTATGCCACCCTCGCCACAGAAGCTCTCATCTGCATCGCGCACTTCGTGGATGCACACCCTGATCCGTACCACGTACTGCAAAAACACGAGGAAATCGTGTCGCTGCTCGATGCCGGGGATCTGCCCGCGCTCCAAGATACACTCCGGCGGCACCTGTCGGTCAGTGAGGACGAGCTGCGTTCGCCCGACGACGTCGACCAGTCGCCGTCGTCGTCTGACGAAGCGATGTCAGCTCCGATTCTTCGATCCATCCAATAGCATCGCGGAAACGGGAAGAGGGCCGGTCTCCCGGCTCTCTTCCCGTTTGTTTGCCGAGGTCCCTCAGCCCCGCTTGCTACCTGATTTCCTCAAAGTTCTTGACGACAGCCGTAGGACCGGTGTTCCTGGGCCCACGGTCCTTCGGGCGCGTCGCGCGGAGGCGGCGGATCCCTCCGCGGCCGCTGCGGAAATCGACGGTGAGGCTGGAGAGCGAGACCGCGAACACGGACAGGAGCACGAGTGCTCCCGCGGGGATGAGCACCACCAGCGGTGCGCGCTCGATGTACGGCATCCCCTCGGCGAGGATCAGGCCCCAGTCCGGTGCCGGCGGGCGTGGACCGAGGCCGAGGAAGCCGAGCGCGGCGAGCGCGAGGGCGATGCCCGGCAGGCGCAGGGCAGCATGGCGGAACACGGGCCCGACGACGCCGGGCAGCACATACCGGAGCATGAGGCGGGCACGTCCCACTCCCAGCATCGGCGCAATCTGCACGTACGGTTGGGCTCTGACTTCCGCCACGAGCGCCGAGGTGTGCGCGGCGAGCGGCGCCCACCCGGCCAGGGTTATCGCCAGCGCCGCGCCGATGGCCGAGGGGCCGAGGATGCCCGCGACGATGAGGCCGGCGATAACCGGCGGCAGCGCATTCTTGACCTCGATCAGGCCGGCTGCGGCGTTGGGGAACATCCCGATGACGATGCCGAGGACGAAACAGAGAATGCTGACGCCGATCGCGACGAAAACGGTGTCGAGCGCGCCGTGCGAGATCCGCGCCAGCAGGTCGCGGCCGGACTCGTCGGCGCCCAGGGGGATCGCCCAGGACGGCGCCGCGAGGCGCGGCCATGCGACGGCGTACGGGTCTCGGGCCAGCCCGAGGAGCACGAGGATCACGATGGCCGAAAGCGAGGCAATCGGCAGGATCCAAGCCCTGCGCGGGCTCGGCGGCTTCGGCACCGCGGTGGGGAGGGCGTGGGTCCGGAGCGCTGGCCCCAGCAGGACGCGGCGGACGATTCCGGCGCTGATGCCGAGGAACATCGCCAGGAACATCAGGAAGATCACCCCGGCCTGAAGCATCGGGAGGTCCTGGGACTGGGCGGCGCTGAGGGTCGTACGGCCGATGCCAGGGATCGCGAACACCTGCTCGACCGCGACAGCCGCGGCGGTGAGCCCGACGAAAACGAGGCCGATCTGCGGGGTGATGCCGGGGAGCGAGCGGCGGATCACCGCTGTGACCAGGCGCGTCTTGGAAAAGCCGGCAACCGACCACGTCGCCACCCAGTGCTCGCTGAACGTGGTTGCCACGGCGTCGGAGAACAGCCTCCCCATGTAGCCTCCAGCCGGCAGACCCATGGCGAGCGCCGGGAGGACGGCGTCGGACAGATTGGCCCAACCGTACGGCGGGAACCATCGCAGCCCTACGGCGAAGACGACCAGCAGGAGTGACGCCAGCAGGAACTCGGGCATCGAGGTGAAGGCTGCCGCGATGCCGCCGCTGGGCCGGTCGGTGCGGCCCGCCATGCCCCTGCGGAACGTGCCGATGCTCAGGGCCGAGGCAACCACCGTGGCCACCATGAGGGAGAACAGCATGAGTGAGAGGGAAACGCCCAAGGCACTCAACACCGTAGGCAGCACCGGCTGCTGGCTGACCCAGGACACGCCCCAATCGCCCCTCAGCGCGTTCCCCAGCCAGGTGAAGAACACCCCGAACGGACCGGAGTGCAGGCCCAGCTGCTGCCGGACCGCTTCCAAGGCAGCTGGCGTCATGTCCGCCTCGGTATAGCGGGCCCGGAAGATCGAGACGGCCGGGTCCCGGTTGGACAGCCAGGGGAGCATGCCCAGGAAGAAGATGACGGCGGCGGCCGAGATGACACGCGACGCTGTGGGAACCCATGCGCGCCACTTGCCTCTGGTCTGAGGGCTTTGAGTGCGTCTCCGAAGAATCGGGACGAGCTGGGTGGAGTCGGCCATGGCTACTCCTTCTGCTCCGTGCTCATAGTGTCTCCCATCACCGTGCGACCGTGGTCTCGTTGGTGACCAGACGTCGCTCGTATGGATCGCGGACGGCTCCGTTGACTCCAGCAGCCTCGCCCTGGACGGATCGCTCGTTCACGAGCGGGACTACGACGTCCTGCTGGAGGAGCATTGCCTCGACGCCCATAGCCGCCTTCTGCCGGTCCGGGCCCAGCTTCTGCGTCGACGCATTCGCAATCGCCTTGTCGATCTCCGGGTTGCAGAGTTGGGCGAGCACGTAGCCGGTGCCTTTGCAGGTGTAGTCGCTCCGGAGGTAGCCGACCGGGTCACCGGTGTCCAGCGCGGACGACCTCGAGCCGATCACGATGTCGAATGCCCCGTGCAATGCGTCCTTGGACAGGTTGGAGTACTGGCGGATGTCCTGCTTCACCACGAAGCCGGCCTTCTCCAATTGCTGCTGGACGAGCACTGCGTCCTCCGGCAGCTCGGAACGATCCGTGTAGGTGGCCAGCGTGATCATCTTGCCCTTCGCGTCGCCGGGCGCAACCGCTGATGCGGTGCTTCCACGCAAATCCTTCGCCCAGGGGACGGCAGGGCCGAAGAGGCCTTCGGCCGCGTCAGCGTGACCTTCGTACACGTTGGAGACAAAGGCTTTCGGGTCAAGGACGGCCCGTGCCGCCGCCCTCATCGAGGGGTCCGCGAAAACGCCCTTGGAGTTGTTGAAGTAGATCGAGGTGGTGCGCGGCATGGCGACCTCGTGGAGCAGCTTCGGGTCCATCAGGGAGAACTGCGAGATGGGCAGGGCCGCTGCGATGTCGGCCGATCCGGACCGCAGGGCCGCTGCACGCGCGGTCCCGTCGGTGACGAAAGTGACGTCGATGCCGGCTGCCTTCGCCTTCGCACCCCAATAGCCGTCGAAGCGGTCCAGGGTAACCGTCGAAGTTCCACCGACGTTGGTGATCTTGAACGGTCCAGTTCCTGTGCCGACCGCGCTGACCGTACCGTCCGCCTTGTACGCCGCCGCGGAGAGGATCGCCAGCTGCGGGTTCGAGAGACGGGCGGGCAGGACCGGGTCGAGCGTCCCGGTGACGATCCGCACTGTCGAATCGTCGGGCGCCGAGAGCTTCAGGTCAATCCCGCCGAGCACACTCGGACGTGTCTTCGCGTCGAGCGCCTTCTGCAGCGAGTTGACAACTGCTTTGGCGTCAAGCTTCGTTCCGTCCTGGAAGGAGACGCCCGTGCGGATGGACAACTCCCAGGTCTGGTCGTCGATCTGCTTCCACGAAGTCGCGAGCGAGGGCTGCGGATTTCCTGATCCGTCCAGCTGGGTGAGCGACTCAGTGGCGTCCCAGCGCGAGAGGTCCGAAGCGTCATCGCTGTAGGGCGAAAGCCCGGAGCTCGGGGCGATGGCCATTGCCAGCCGAATGCGTGCACCCCCGCCGGCTGATGCGTCAGCGGATCCTCCCGCGAAGCATCCGGTGAGGGCGAGGGCGGAGGCGAGCATGAGCGCGCCGGTCAACGTCGAGCGGCGACGTACATGGTTCATCGGTTGGGCCTTTCGGGGGATGGGCTTTGTACTGGGGATCGGAAATGCCGTAGAGATCGTGCGGTAGGGGGCTCATCCCTCGACAGCGATGAGCGCTCGGGGAAGGACGTGCAGCGTGGGGATCGCCGCGAGGAGCTCGCGTGTTCGAGGGTGCCGCGGTTCGGTGAGCAGTTTGGCTGTGGGGGCGTCTTCGACGACCTCGCCGCCGTGCATGACCACCGTGCGGTGACACATGCTGGCCACCATGGACAGATCGTGGGAGACCACCACGATGCCGGTGCCGCGCTCGTCCGAGATCCGGGTGAGGAGGGCGACGATGGACTCCCGCATCGGCAGGTCCAGTCCGCTGACGGGCTCATCGGCGATCAGGAAGTCCGGCTTCGTGGCGATCGCGCGGGCGATCGCCACGCGCTGCGCCTGGCCGCCCGAGAGCTCGTTGGCGCGGCGCGAGACGAACCTCTCGTCGAGCCCGACCGACTCGAGCGCCTCGCGCACCGCCTGGTCGCGGTCGCCTGGCACCTTCAGCCGGACCAAGGGCTCGGCCACTAGCTCGCGGACGGTCATGAGCGGGTGCAGCGAGCTGGCCGGATCCTGGGGAACGTACTGCACCCGGCGCCGATACCACTTCAGCGCGCGGATCTCGGAGGGAAACACCTCTTTCCCATCGCACGCCACTCCCCCGGTGTCCGTTGAGTCGAGGGCGAGCAGGATGCGCAGCAGCGTCGTCTTGCCCGACCCCGACACACCCACAATGCCCACGCGCTCGCCCGCCGAGATGGCGAGCGTGGTCGACTGCAGCGCGACCTTCATCTCCGGCTTGGCGAACGGCTTCTTGCGAGGCATCGGGTATGCGCGGCTGACCCCGCCGATGTCGAAGAAGACCTGGCGTCCGGGCGCCTGCACTGCCCGGTCCTCTGCCTGGAGCTTCTCGATGTAGGGCTCTACCGTCGCCGCGCGTGCGGCGCGGATCAACTCGCAGGTATAGGGGTGCTTCGGAGAAGCAAAGATCTGGTGGATCTGTCCCTGCTCGACGATCTCGCCGTCTTTCATCACCACCGAGTCGCTGCACAGCTCGGAGGCGACCGCGAAATCGTGGGTGATGAACAGCAGGGCCGGGGTGTCCTTGCCCGTCGTGTACTTCTTCAGGACGTCCAGGACGCGCGCCTGCGTCACGACGTCCAGCGCCGTCGTCGGCTCATCGGCGACCATGAGGCGCGTGTTGCACGCCAGCGCCAGCGCGATACACACCCGCTGGCGCTGGCCGCCGGACAGTTCCGAGCAAAAGCGGTTAATAAGACGCTCGGGATCGGGCAGCCCCACCGAGCCAGCTAGTTCGATGGCGGCGCTGAGCGCGTCCCGCCGCGAGAGGCCGCGATGGCGGCGCAGCGGCTCGACGAGCTGATCGCGCAGGCGCACCAAGGGGTTGAGGGCAACGGCGGAGTCCTGGAATACCATCGCCACGCGTGCGCGGTCTGGCCTCTTCGACACCGGAAGGCCCAGCACCTCGACCCCGTTGATCCGGATGCTGCCCTCGGTGACCGCATTCGACGGCAGCCGGCCAAGGACTGCGGCCGCCGTAAGAGACTTGCCCGAGCCGGATTCGCCGAGCAGGCAGACCCGCTGCCCCTGTGCTACGGCGAAGGAGATCCCCTTCACGATCTCTCGACCGCGAATCGAAATCTTCAGGTCAGTGACTTCAAGAGTGTTCACGATTTCCCTCTGCACTTCAGCGGAGACGCATCATCGTTGATGCCCCGGATCGTTGCTTCAACGCTAGAAGTGGATAGGCAAATTGTCAACACTCAAACAATATGCCTTCGGAGTTGAGCAGGCCTCATCAACGACCCCGCAGTCACAGGCAGAGACGCTCGACGACTGAAAAGCGCGGTCGGGCGAGGATGGCCGCTTCCATGAGAGCGCGAACGACGACGGCGAGCGTGCCTTAGTCGCAGATCACGCCCGGCTGGTGGAGCCTTGTCAGCAGCCCGATGCCTGAGTCGTGCCAGCTTCAACGAGCCAGCCCCAACGTCGCGCCATTAAGAGACAGCTGTGCTGTTCGGCTCGCGAAGAGGGAGCAGCCTTGCGAGGGCGTCGTCCTTGTGTGCGTCCAAGCGGTCCATCACGAGATCTCGCTTCCCGTCACGGATGGCCTCAGCGATTCCCCGGTGCTCCGCAACACGGACCGATTCGTCGTCGTACCGCCCTTGGAGACGGTTGAGGCACATGCGGGTCTCGGTCAGAAGCGTCGCATGCATCTTCGAGAGCCTCGGGCTCGCAGCCATTTCCACGAGTTTTTCATGGAAGGCGATGTCGGCTTCCGAAACTGCCGTGTCATCGCCCGAGGCCCTGGCCTCATCCATGCGTTCGACGCGCCTGAGCAGTTCCGCCCCCGCCGCAGCGCGATCGCCGTCGGCAAGGATTCCCGCAGCAGCCTTCTCCACCGCCGTCCGCGCTTCGTAGATGTCGCGAATGTCGCTGTCGTCGAATTCGGAGACGAAGACGCCCCTGTTGCGGATGCTCACCAGGAGGCCCTCCTGGGTGAGCCGTTGGATCGCCTCACGAATCGGCCCCCTGCTCACGCCGAGCTCTCTGGCGATGTCAGCCTCAACGAGCTGGGCGCCCGGCTGCAGCGCACCCTCAGCGATGTGCCTTCTGAGCTGCGCGGCGATGAGCGACGGCGTGGACTCCTGGACGATGGGCTGGAGCACCCGGCTGGACTTCATAACGCTCTTCCTGAGACTCGGTCAATACGTTGTAGACAATCATATCGCGGACCCCCCGCGAAACCGGCGATTTCAGGCCGAAGGCCAGATGCTCAACGAAAACACACTTCCAGCGCCTCCTATCGTGCGATTGTTGACAATCTTGAAGTCGTGTTCCACCATTGAAGTCAGGCTGTGAGCACACACGGAGACGCGAGATCAGGCACCACCCGCCAGGTGACTCCAAGGCGCTGGCCGCACCGCATTAAAGGCACCACAAAAGGAAGGTGAAACGTGACTTCGCTGAGCCCCGTCCTCAAGCAGGCGACGCCCGTCGTCGTCGACCACGCCCTCGGCAGCTGGATCTTCGGCACCGACGGCGAGAAGTACCTCGACTTCACCACGGGCATCGGAGTCACCAGCACCGGACACTGCCACCCGAAGGTCGTAGCCGCCGCCCGGGAGCAGGTCGGCAAGATCATCCACGCGCAGTACACCACCGTGATGCACAAGCCCCTCCTCGAGCTGACCGAAAGGCTCGGCGAGGTCCTCCCGGCCGGCCTCGACTCTGTTTTCTATGCAAACTCCGGCTCGGAGGCGGTCGAGGCCGCCGTCCGGCTGGCCCGCATGGCAACGGGCCGACCCAACATCGTCGTCTTCCAGGGCGGCTTCCACGGCCGCACCGTGGCCGCTGCTTCCCTCACGACTGCGGGGACGAAGTTCTCCGCCGGCTTCGCCCCGCTCATGGCGGGCGTGCACATGTCCGCCTTCCCCCACGCATACCGCTATCGCATGGATGAGGCGAGCGCGGTCGCGTTCGCCCTTCAGGAACTGGACTACCTGCTCAAGACCCGCACGGCCCCCGAGGACACCGCCGCGTTCCTGATCGAGCCGGCGCTTGGCGACGGCGGCTACATCCCTACGCCTCCGGCCTTCATGGACGGCCTCCGGGAACGGGCAGACCGGCACGGAATCAAGCTCATCTTCGACGAGGTTCAGGCGGGCGTGGGCCGCACGGGCAAGTTCTGGGGCCACCAGCACTCCCACGCGACCCCGGACATCCTCATCACCGCCAAGGGCATCGCCTCCGGCTTCCCCATCTCTGCGATCGCGGCGTCCACCGAGACGATGTCCAAGGCCTGGCCAGGCTCGCAGGGCGGAACCTACGGCGGCAACGCCGTCGCTGCCGCCGCCGGCGTCGCGACCCTTCAGGTCATCGAGGAGGAGGGGCTCGTCGAGAACGCCCGCGTCCGCGGAAACCAGATGCTGGCCGGGCTCAACGAGATCCACAGCCGGTTCCCCGCGATCGGAAACGTCCGCGGGATCGGCCTCATGGCGGGGATCGAGTTCACCGCACCCGACGGCACAGCCGATGCCGCCACGGCCGCGTCCGTGCAGCAGGCAACGGTCGACCAACGACTCCTGACCCTCACCTGCGGCCCAGAGGGCAACGTCGTCCGGCTCATCCCGGCCCTCGTCGTGACCGAGACGGAAATCGCCACAGGCCTCGAGAGGTTCGAAGCGGCCGTCGCCGCAGTCCTCGGCATGCCGGTAGCAGCGGCGGGAATCGGCTCCTGAACCAACGGCCGGAATTCCCGCCGCACGGTCAAAAAGCAACCCTCACCCACCTACGGCAACCGAAGGACAAGCCAGTGACCATCACCGCCCACCTCCTCGAAGAGCTCCAGGTAGACCTCTTCATCGACGGACAATGGACCCCCTCCTCATCCGAGAAGCGATTCGCCGTCGAGAACCCAGCGACACTTGAGACCCTCGCCTATGTGGCCGACGGCACGCCGGAAGATGCCCAGCGTGCCATCGTGGCCGCTGGCGCCGCCCAGGCCTCGTGGGGACGGACCTCGCCCCGATTCCGTGCCGACATCCTCCGGAAGGCGTACGAGATCATCCTCGGCCGGGCCGAGGAACTCGCCGCGATCATGACCGCGGAAATGGGCAAGCCGCTCGCGGAGGCCAAGGGCGAAATCGCGTACGGTGCGGAATTCTTCCGCTGGTTCTCCGAAGAGGCCGCACGGATCGACGGAGACAGCACGACCTCGGTCGACGGCGCCAACCGCATCCTGGTGACCAAAGAACCGGTGGGGCCATCCATCCTTGTCACGCCGTGGAACTTCCCCCTTGCCATGGGGACCCGCAAGATCGGCACCGCGATCGCGGCGGGCTGCACGATGGTGTTCAAGCCCGCCGAGCTCACCCCGCTGACCTCCCTTGCCCTCGCCGCGATCCTCAAGGAGGCCGGGCTGCCGGACGGCGTGCTCAACGTGGTACCCACCTCGAGCGCCCCATCGGTGGTCGGCGTCTGGATGAACAGCGGGATTGCCAGGAAGATCAGCTTCACCGGATCCACCGAGGTCGGGAAGATCCTGCTGAGGCAGGCTGCGGAGAACGTCCTGCGCTCTTCTATGGAGCTCGGCGGCAACGCGCCCTTCATCGTCCTGCGGGACGCGGACCTGGACCGGGCCGTCGAGGGAGCCCTCGCCGCAAAGATGCGCAACATGGGAGAGGCCTGCACGGCTGCCAACCGCATCTACGTGCACCGCGACATCGCCGAGGAGTTCAGCCGCCGGTTCGCCGAGCGCATGGACGCGCTCGTCGTGGGCGATGGAGCGCGTCCCGGCACTCAAGTCGGGCCCCTGATCGATCAGGACGGCCTCGACAAGGTCCAGCAGCTCGTCAACGATGCGGTCGCACGCGGAGCCAAGGTCCTCACCGGCGGATTCCGGCCTGAGGGACCCGGGTACTTCTACAAGCCCACGGTCCTGGTCGACGTTCCCGCCGATGCCGAGATAAGTCGCACCGAGATCTTCGGCCCCGTCGCCCCCATCACGGCCTTCGACACGGAGGACGAAGTCATCCGGATGGCCAACGACACCGAATGGGGCCTCGTCGGCTACGTCTTCACGCAGGACCTCGACAAGGCCGCCCGCTTCTCGGCCGAGCTCGAGGTCGGCATGGTCGGGATCAATACGGGAATCGTCTCCAATCCCGCCGCACCGTTCGGAGGCGTCAAGCAGTCCGGACTCGGGCGCGAAGGCGGCCGAGTGGGCATCGACGAGTTCCTCGAGTACAAGTACACGGCCATCCCCGCACCGGTCCCCCGGGCATAGCTCCGCCTCAGAGAAAGGGGCGGCGGGTCGCTAGGCGAGCCAGAATGGCTCACCGGGCACCTGCTGCCCCTTTGCTGTGCCCAACGCCACCAGGACGTGTCCGATTGTCACCACTTTCACAAAATGATTGTTGACAATCTACGGAAAGGATGCGAGACTAAGGGGAAAGAAACCGCTTGAGCGGTACACCGGCTTCACTCCAGTTCTGGCCCTTCGTACCGCTCCACACCTCAAGGAAGAGGCAGAGGGCGATGCCGACCAGTGGATCAACGACCAGTCCGCAGCGATGGCCTTGGGTCGTCATCCTCCGTCAGGAGGACCGGGTCGCAACGACTGGCGAACATTGCCCGACGAGCGGTGCCTGGACTGCCCCGGCTTGGCCGGCTGCCGCCGTCGTCCTCCTGAAGGGCGAGATCATGCCGCCTCTTTGTGGGAAGGCGGTCGAATGGCACTACACGGCGGAGCTGAACCCTCTCGACTTAGAAGTCACCATGGCAGGGAACGCAGCTCAGCCATTCCGCCGTCTGCCGGCGAGGGTGGCACTAGCAATGGGAAAGGAGCACGGCCGTGAAATCGAGATCCCGTTTCTCGCAGAGGAACACTGAAGCGGCCACGCGGGTGCGTATGAGCGGACTCGAGCTCGACGAGGACCTCATGGGAGCGCCTCTCGCGTCAGAGGTACCTCACCATGAGTGGGTGTCCCTCGAGAAGCACGACCGAGTGACAGTCCACAGGGGCTGGGAATCCCGCTTCAGCGGAACAGTGGACGTCGTCGCTGAGGACGGGACAGTCTTCTGGGTCTGGGGCGACGAGGGCCGTGGCAGGTTTGCCGTTCACGCAGGAGACCACGTCAGTGTGTCGCGGACGGAGCAATGCGGATGTGGCACTTGCACATCACCCGCCGCTCACGGTCGTCCATGAGGACGTCGACATCGGCCCCGCGGGCTTGGAACGCTGTGCCCCCGGCTCACTTCCGGCCGTCCTCCGGCCACCCGACCGAAGTGGCGCGATTTCCTGGGATGAGTGCCGTCTGGGGGCCCCGGGCAGGCCGTTGCTAGAAGGCGGTGTAGCCGCCGTCGACCGGGAGGGTTGCCCCGGTGATGTAGGACGATTCCGACGAGGCGAGGAAGAGGACCGCGTCGGCGATCTCCTCCGGCGTGGCGAGGCGCTGGAGGGGGATCGAGGCCTCTCGCTGGCGGCGGGCGGCCTCGGGGTCGGGCCTCCGCTGGAACGATGCTTCGATGACCGGAGTCGCGGTCAGGCCGGGGGCAACCACATTGACGCGGATATTCCGCGGAGCCCATTCGATCGCCGCACCCTTGGCGAGCATGATGAGGCCACCCTTGGCCGCGGAGTACAGGACCTCCTCGGCCTTGCCGACCATCCCGAGCCGTGAGCTGACCAGGACGAACGAGCCGCCCGCGGCGGACATCAGGGGTGCGAAGTGCTTCATCACCAGGAACGCGCTGAGCAGGTTGCTGTGGAGCACGTTCTTCGCATCCTCGTAGGCCATCTCGGTCAGAGGGCTGCTGACTTGCAGGCCATGGTTGAGGACGACGACGCCGACGCTGCCGAACGCCTCTGCGGCTTCACGGGCCAGGCTTTCGACGAAGGCCTCGTCGTTGAGATCCCCGGGGACGAACATGTCGCCAGGCTGGGCTCCCTCGAGTCGCTCCCTGCGGCCGGTGAGCAGCAGGCGTGCCCCCTCACGGCGGAACCGGGAACACACGGCCTGCCCGATGCCGCTATTCGCGCTCGTCACCAAGGCGGTGACCTTCTCAAGCCTCATCGAGGCACTCCTTCCGAGTAGGCAGCGGGGTAGTCAGCCGGGGCGGAGACTCATGTCGAACGAGACGAACGTCGGCTTAGGGTGAGACGGTGTCGATCATTGAGAGGACGGCCGAGGTGAATTCCGTCGTCGAAGCGGTCCCGCCGATGTCCCTGGTCCGCACTCCGCCCCGGAGCACTGCCTCGAAGGCTTCCTGAAGGTGTCGAGCGGCTTCGGTATGACCGAGATGTTCGAGCATCATGGCCCCGGACCAGATCTGGCCAACCGGGTTGGCGAGACCCTTCCCCGCGATGTCTGGGGCCGAGCCGTGGATGGGCTCGAAGAGAGACGGGTAGCGGCCCTCCGGGTTCAGGTTGGCACTCGGGGCAAGGCCGATCGACCCCGCTACCGCGGCGGCAAGATCCGAGAGGACGTCGCCGAACAGGTTCGAGGCGACAATGACGTCGAGCGTCCAGGGCTTCAGTACGAGATGAGCCGCGAGGGCGTCCACATGCACGGACGTGAGCTCGACATCAGGGTAAAGACTGACTGTTTCGGCAACGATCTCGTCCCAGAACGGCATCGTGTGCACGATACCGTTGCTCTTGGTCGCTGACGCCAGCTGCCCACGGCGGGACGCCGCGAGGGACGCCGCGAAGTGCGCGGCACGGGCGACGCCCAGACGAGTGAAGACGGATTCCTGGACAGCACTCTCCTGCGGGAGGCCACGGTACATCCGGCCACCGATTTCGGAGTACTCCCCTTCGTTGTTCTCGCGCACGATGACGAGATCGACCGGACGCTCGCTGGCGAGAGGTGAGGCAACGCCGTCGAGCGTCTTGACCGGACGGAGGTTGATGCACTGCTGGAACTCCCGACGAATGGGAATGAGCAGCCCCCACAGGGTCTCCGCATCCGGAACCTCGGGTGAGCCCACGGCACCCAGGAAGATCGCATCGTGCAGGGCCAGCCGCTGCAGACCGTCAGCTGGCATCATGCGGCCATGCTGAAGGTAATAGTCCGAGCCCCAGTCGAAATGAGTGAACTCCAACGTGAGCGAGTGGAGCTCCCCGATCCGCTCGAGGCATGAGATCGCGGCAGGAACCACTTCCTTACCGATGCCGTCGCCCGCGATGACTGCGATCCTACGAGTGCTCATGAGATGCGGTCCATCTGCTCGCGTGCCGGACCGGACAGATTGATGATGGTGTTCTTCGGCTCCGTCATCTCGCGAACGGCGTGCTTGAGTCCTTCGCGGCCCACGCCTGACTTCTTGAATCCGCCGAACGGCATGGAATCAATGCGCACGTCGCTGGTCTCGTTGACGACGACACTGCCCACCCGGAGCCTGTCCGCAACTGCGAGTGCCAGATCGATGGACTGAGTGAAGACTCCGGCCTGGAGGCCGTAATCGGAGTCGTTGGCCGCGTCGATCGCTTCAGACACCTCAGAAAAGGGAACGATGCTCACCACCGGACCGAAGACTTCGTCTCGGACGACCCTGCTCTCCCCCGGCACGTCCGTGAGGACTGTGGGCTCGTAGTAGGCGCCCCGGCGTCGGCCCCCCACCTGAACCGTTGCGCCGCCGGCTCGGGCTTCCTCCACCCAGTCGGCCACGCGGCGGGCTTCGGCCTCCGTGATGAGCGGACCCACCTCGGTGGTTCGGTCGAGCTTCGGCCCGATCCTGAGGGACTCGGTCCGGCAAACGACGTGATCGAGGACTGGCTTGAACAGCGAGGAGTGGACGTAGACCCGCTGGACGGAAAGGCAGTTCTGCCCGGCGACCCCGAAGGCGCCGGCCACGATGGCGTCGGCCGCCGCCTCTGGATTAGCATCGGCGAGGACTACCGTGGCGTTGTTGCCCCCGAGTTCGGAGAGGAACTTCTTCGCGCCGGCGACCGCTGCAATCCGAGCGGCAGTTCCCGGGCCCCCCGTGAACGAGATTAGATCGACGCGGGGGTCGCTGACGAGCGTTTCAGACACCCCAGGGCCGGTGACGACCACAGCGATGCGCCCCGAGGGGACGCCCGCCTGGAGCAGCAATTGGACCAAGGCGAGCGCGGACAGGGGCGTGCGGCTCGAGGGCTTGAGTACGACGCCGTTGCCCCCTATGAGGGCCGGGCCAACCTTGTGCGCTACCAGATTCAGCGGGTCGTTGAATGGGGTGATCGCGGCAATGATCCCGATAGGATGACGCCGGTACCAGCCGGTCTTGCGCTTTCCGACGAGACTGTCCTCGAAGGCGAGCGTCTCCCCCTCCAGCTCCGCGGAGGCCGCAGCGGAAAGCCTGAGAGTCTCAACGCAGCGACGCACCTCCTGCTCAGCTTCCCGGATGGTCTTGCTGCTCTCAGCGGCAATGATCTTGGCAAAGCGTTCGGATTGCTCGCCGAGGAGGAAGGCGGCCCTTTCGAGGGCCTCTCGGCGGGAACGCAGAGGCCACTCGTGGCCGTCGAGCTCTCGGTGGATGTGCGCAATTGCACGCCTCACCTCGGCGGAAGTGGACTCGCAGACCTGCCAGAGCAGGAAGCCGTCCTCGGGGTCCCTCACGTCGAAGGTCATGTTCGCCGTCTGCCACTGCCCCTCGAAGAAGGCTCCTCCCGGGATACCGGCAGCGAAGCTGCCCCGGTCGTCGACTTTCGGGCGCGTTTCAGCCGCGAGTGTCTCTGGAAGCACGGATGAGTTCTCCTGCCTAGCTGAACCGGTCGTGGACCTTGGCGTATGCGCCAATGAGGGGCAGGAACCAGGGCGGTCCGAAGTGGCCGGGAACCGGTGGGTTCGGGATGCCCCTCCAGACATTGGCGGTCTCATCGCCACCCATGTACTGGACCATCTTCTTGCCCATGTGGGTCGCCATCTGGACGCCGTGGCCGCTGTAGTTGAGCGAGTAGAAGACGCCGTCGTGAATACCCGCGTGCACAATCTGGTCCATGGAGAGGTCCACGAGGCCGCCCCACGTGTAGTCAACTCGGGTGTTGGCGAGGTACGGGAAGAGCTCCGTCATCGCCTTGTGGAGGATCTCGCCGCTTTTGACGTCAGAGTCCGGGCTCGAGAGGGCGAACCGCGCCCGGCCGCCGAACAGGAGCCTGTTGTCCGGCGTGATCCTGAAGTAGTACGTGAGCATCTTGCTGTCCGAGGCCATCCGGCGGTTCGGCAGGATCCTGTTCACGACCTCATCGGACAGGGGCTCAGTCACGATGATGAAGCTCCCCACGGGGATGACGCGCCGCTGAAGCCAGGGCGTAATTCCCCCGGTGTATCCGCTGGTGGCAACCAAGACCTGGTTCGCCCTCGTGATCCCGCGGGTCGTGTGGACATCATGCACGGTTCCCGAGATCCTCTTGAGTTCCGTGACTCCGGCATTCTCACAGATGAAGGCGCCGGCGTCAGCGGCTGCACCGGCCAGGCCGTGGACGAACTTGCCCACATGGAGTCCGGCTCCCATGGGGTCGAGCATGGCTCCGTGATAGAAGTCGCTGCCGATTTCGCTGTGAATGTCCGACTTCGGGATCACTCGGACGTGATGATCTGCCAGCGTGGCAAGCAGCTCCTGCGATCTCAGCATCCCGTCATAGTGGGAAGGGTGGAACGCGAGCGAGAGCTTGCCATAGCGGCTGTAGTTGCAGTCGATACCGTGGTCGCCGACAAGCTTTTCGATGGTGTCGATGGCGTCGTTGTATTCGTTGAACATCTCGACGGCCCGTGAGTTCCCGTACCGCTTCACGGCGGTACCGAAGCCGATGGCCAGTCCCGTCGTGGCCATTCCTCCGTTGCGGCCGGATGCCCCCCAGCCGACCGTGTGGCGCTCCAGGAGGGCGACGCTCGCGCCCTGCTTGGCAAGCTCCAAGGCTGCAGACACGCCGGTGAAGCCAGCACCGATCACGGCGACATCGACGTTCCCAGGGATCGGCGTGCGGCGGTAGTCACCGGACGGTTCGGCAATGTCGAGCCAGTAAGGCGTGAGTTTCATGGCGTGCCTTCTCTCTCCTTGGTGGCGGCTCAGAGACCGAGGAGCTTGTTGAGCTCGTCGAGCGAATAGACGGTGGTGTAGTTGTAGCCGGGAACGTCGGGGTCGTAGCCGCGGTCGAGGTAGATGGTGTTGGTAAAGCCGAGGTCGTGGCATGGCATCAGGTCGTAGCGGGTATGCGAGGAGACGTGCAAGAAGTCCTCCGGGGAGGCGTTCAGCTGGTCAAGCATGTACTCGAAGGCCTGGTACCGCGGCTTGTATGCTCCAGCCTGCTCAGCGGTGTAGACCGCGTGGAACTCGGCCCCGAGCCTGGGGACGCTGATGTCGAGGAAGGAGTCGTCAGCGTTGGAAAGGATGACGAGCTTGTAGTTCTCGCCCATGAGCTTGAGCGGCGCCAGCACGTCATCGTGCGCGACCCAAGACCGGACAGCCTCGCCGAACTGAGCACCTGCGCCCTCGACGGGTTCGAGGCCCCATCGCTTGCTCACCCGGTTGAATGAGTCTTCCAGGACCTGCTCATACGGCTGGTAATCGCCGCAGACCTGGTCGTAGCGGTAGCCACGGAACATCGCCTTGAACTTGGGCCACTGCTCCTCGCTCAGCCGTCCCGCGAGAAGGCGACGCGTGGTGGAGTCGATCGCGAAGTTGATCAGCGTCCCGTAGCAGTCGAAGGAGATGTACTCCGGCCGGAAGTTCGTCTGTGCCATGGTGTTCGTCCTTTTCATCCACATTGATCGAGGGCTTGGCGCGGAACCTTGGGCAGGGCCCTGGGATCTAGGCTTCTTCGGGCTCACCCCCAGCCGGGGGTCGTCAGAGCCTCGTAGCATTGACTCTATGGTCCCTATTGTAGATTGTCAACAGTCTTACGCATGCCCCAGATGATCCCGCTGGGCATCCGTACTTTCGCAGACTGTTGACAATCTACCGTTTGCACGATTCTATTGCATGGTCGGTCGACTGGAGACGCGCGTCACAGACGCGAAGGTTCCTCACCGGCCAAAGGTCTACCGCGATGGTCGGAAGGCCACCGTCGCGGCCTATCCGTTTTCAGCTCCCGCTGTCATCTCTAGCCGTCAGGGCTGCGTCTAGCCGTCAGGGCTGCGCTGAAAAACATTCGAAGGGAAGCACCATGAAGATCAGAAGCAAAGTTCAGACTGCAGCAGCAGCGCTGGCCGTCCTCGTGACGCTGAGCGCCTGTGGCAACGCGGCCGGCGCTTCGGCACCCGGAGGTTCGCCGTCGTCAAACGACTCTGACATCGCTGCTAACGTCCAGCCAGACCCGGCCGCCGTGAAGCTGCTGCCGCAGTCCTACAAGGACAAGGGCGAGCTCACGGTAGCCATGGACCTTCACTATCCCCCGACAACGTTCCTCGCGGCGGACAACACGACGCCGATCGGCATGAACCCCGACATTGCGCGGCTCATCGCTGCGAAGCTGGGCCTGAAGCTCAGGTTCGAGAACGTCGTCTTCGACACCATCATCCCCGGCATTCAGGCCAATCGCGATGACTTCACCGTGACGACGATGTCTCCCACAGCGGACCGGCTCAAGGTTCTGGACATGATCAACTACTTCAAGGCGGGGAATTCCATCGCGGTGCCGGCAGGCAATCCGATGAAGCTCACCAATGAGACCCTGTGCGGGAAGAACATCGCCGTGACTGCCGGTTCGACCGGCCAGCTCAAGCGGCTCCCGGCCCTCTCCGAGCAGACCTGCACGTCCAAGGGACAGCCCGCCATCAACGCAGTGACGCTGCCCAACGTCCAGGAGGCTCTGACCCAGCTGGCCTCAAAGCGCGTCGACGGCATCCTCTACGACACTACCGGCCTTGCGTGGGCGGCCAAGCAGCAGCCCAATGCCTTCACCCTCCTGACCCCCCAGATCAACGTGGGCTCCAGCGACCTCACGGCCATCGGTCTGAAGAAGGGATCCGCCCTGACCCCGGCACTCCAGTCCGCCGTCCAGTCGGTCTTGGACAGCCCGCAGTACAAGCAGTCGCTCGCGAACTGGGGCCTTGAAGCGGGTGCCATCACGGATGCGAAGCTCAACTAAGGGGAGGGGGCTTCCATGCTGCAGACGATCAGTCGCGGAAGCGGACGCGGCATGAACGGGCCGGACGCTGCGCTCAAACCCCGTCTGAGGCGCAGAAGCGCCTTCGAATACACAGCGTGGATCATCTGCGTCCTGCTGGGTGCGAGTGTCTTCTTCTCGGTGTCGACGAATCAAAACTTCGAGTGGGGCGTCGTCGCGAAGTACTTCACCGATCGATCGATCCTCGGCGGGCTCATGCTCACGATCTTCCTCACTGTCGCCAGCATGCTCCTCGGGACTCTCCTGGGGCTGCTGCTGGCGATCATGCGGTCCTCGAAGCTCAAGCCCGTTGCATTCACGGCCGGGGTCTACCTCACCCTGTTCCGCGGCACCCCGGTGCTGGTGCAGCTCATCTTCTGGTTCAACATCGCCGCACTGTACCCGAACCTGACCATCGGGATACCCTTCACGAACCTCGGCATGCCCGTCGACGTCAACGCCATCATGTCCCCGATCACGGCCGCGCTCGTCGGCCTGACCCTGAACGAGGCCGCCTACATGGCGGAGATCATCCGCGGGGGCTTCGCGACTGTCGGCAAGGGCCAGATCGAGGCTGCGGACTCGCTCGGGATGAGCACCGGGACCAAGCTGCGCAAGGTCATCATTCCCCAGGCCATGCCCTCGATCATCCCAGCCACCGGGAACCAGTTCATCGGCATGTTCAAGGAGTCCTCGCTCGTGAGCGTCCTCGGGGTCGCCGAGCTGCTGCAGAGCGCCCAGCTCATCTACGCCCGCACCTACGAGACCATCCCGCTGCTGATCGTGGCCAGCCTGTGGTACCTGGTCATGACCCTGATCCTGAGCTATCCGCAGTCACTGCTGGAGAAGAAGTACTCCCGCTCCACATCACGACTGCCCAGGAAGGCACGCAGAGTGGAGCTCGCAAACCCGGAAGGTGTTGCCCGATGAGCGCCGACGGCACGATCCACGCCCGCAGCATCCGCAAGTCCTTCGGGCCTAAACCCGTCTTGAAGGATGTCGACCTCGACGTCGCCAGCGGCGAAGTCGCCTGCATCATAGGCCCCAGCGGCTCCGGCAAATCCACGCTCCTGCGATGCCTCAACGGGCTCGAGACAGTGGACTCGGGAGTGCTCAAGGTCAACGGCGAGGACTTCGGCCACTTCGAAACGCCCACCGCCTACCACGCGCTCAGCCGGAAGCGACTTGCCGAACAGCGCACGAGGATCGGCATGGTCTTCCAGCAGTTCAATCTCTTCCCCAACATGACAGCCCGGGAGAACATCATGGCCGGCCCTGTCCTGGTCAAGGGAGCCGACAAGCGTCAGGCCGCCGCTCGGGCGCAGCAGCTGCTCGCCAGCGTCGGACTCCGCGAATTTGGCGATTGCTACCCCGCCCAGCTCTCCGGCGGCCAGCAGCAGCGCGTAGCCATCGCCAGATCGTTGGCGATGGACCCGCAGATCATGCTCTTCGACGAGCCCACGAGCGCCCTGGATCCCGAGAAGGTCGGCGAGGTCCTTGCTGTCATGCAGGACCTCGCCAAGAAGGGCATGACCATGGTCGTCGTCACGCACGAGATGAACTTCGCCCGTGAGGTATCCGATTCGCTGCTTTTCATGGATGACGGCTGCGTCGTGGAGCGCGGCGACGCCAGGGAGATTCTGGGCAATCCCCAAGAACCTCGCACCCAGGCCTTCCTAGAGAAGGTTCTCTGATGGACGGAAGGCTGGCCGTGATCGGCCTCGGAAGTATCGGCAGCATGGCCCTGTGGCAGGCCTCCCGCCTTTCCGATTCGGTAGTCGGCTTCGAAGCACAGACCCCGGCCCATGGGCGCAGTGCCGTCGGGGGAGATACTCGGCTCTTTCGGATGCTCTACCGCGGCACACCGGGCTTATACCCCATCCTCGTGAAGTCCCGAAAACTCTGGACCGAGCTCGAGGAGGAGACCGGCCTAGACGTCCTGAGCCGTTGCGGAGGGCTCTTCATCGGCGGCGGCGATGGACCGTATATCTCCGACCTTCTCGAGACCACCCGCGCAAACCGAGCGAACCACGAGCTGCTGAGCCGCGACGCCATGGCCGAGCGGTATCCCCAGCACAACCTGCGCCCTGACGACTGCGCCGTTTACGACCCTCATGCCGGGGTTCTCAGAACGGATCGTGCCGTGACCGCCGCGGTGTCCGCCGCTCAGGCGAACGGGGCAACCGTGCTTGAGAACACGCCCGTTGATGGGTTGCGGACGACGGCCCGCGGTGTAGAGGTCAGGTCCGGGGATCGCGCATGGACGTTCGAGCAGGTCGTCGTCGCTTGTGGCGGATGGTCTCGGTCCCTCATCCCCGAAAATCTGAGGGCCAATACCGAAACTCGCAGGCTCATCTTGTCCTGGTTCCTGGCCAAGGACCCCTCAGAATTCTCACCCAACCGATTCCCAGTTTTCATCCGAATTTCGGGCGGTCGGTCCATGTACGGCGCTCCCAGCATCGACGGCGCCACAGTCAAGGCGACACTCGAGGCCCGAGGAGCGCGCACTCGAACAGCCTCCGCGGTGACGCGTGAGCTTACGGCTGCAGAAATCTCGGAGACCACGGAGACCGTCAGCGAGTTCTTCCCAGGCCTCTATCCCAATATTGTCCGCAGTGACGCGTTCCCCGACCTCTACACCGTGGACCGCCGAGGCCTGCTCGGTCGGTTGAGGGAAGAGAGCCGGATCTACCTCGCCACCGGATTCTCCGGATCGGGGTTCAAGATGGCACCAGGGTACGGCGCGATCGCCGCGAGTGAATCCTTGGGTGAACCGCCGCTCGACAACCTTGACTTCCTCAGACCCCGACGGTTCGGAAGCTGAGCTGCGATGGACCGCAGGGCGTCTCCGGCTGAGATCAAATCTCTTTCGGCACCATTGTGGAACGGGCAGCACGAAAAAGGGACGCTGACGTCCGCACCGGATGGGCCGCTCATGCTGCAGGGACGACCGACTGCCGAAGTCATCGCCGGCCACCTTCGTGAACAAATAGTGCTCGGAGTATTCCGTCCAGGGCAGCAGATCAACGAATCCGTTCTAGCCTCACAATTGAACACTTCACGGGGACCCCTTCGGGAGGCAATGCAAAGGCTTTGCCAAGAGGGGTTTCTTGTGAATCTACGGAATCGCGGCGTCTTTGTACTGGAACTGACAAAGGCAGACATCAAAGAGATCTATGCAGTGCGGGAGGCAATCGAGTTGTCTTCGGCAGACGCCTTGCTGGACGGCGAAAAAAGGAATATCGATAACACCAGCCGAGCTCTCAAGCAGATCATCAAAGAGATGGCGAAGCACGTCGTACTGTCCGACTGGCCGTCATTGTCGCGGCTGGATATGGAGTTCCACACCGCCTTCGTCGCCGGAGCCGGGAACTCCCGGCTGATCCGGATTCAACAGACTCTTGCGGCTGAAAGCAGGATGTGCATCCTCAATCTGGAGGTGTCCTATCCTCGCGCCGATGCTCTCGTCGAGGAGCATCAGATTATTCTCAACCGTCTTGAAGATCGCGATCAAGGTGGCCTTCGAGAAGCAATCACGCAGCATGTGCGGAAAGCGGTGCAGGACCTGATGACAGAAAGGACACCGGACTCGTCCGGTGGCTGAAATCTGACCTACAACCTCGTCGCAATTGCCGACGAATAACAGAAGACAACAGAACCCCGGACGTCGATGTTCGGAAAGAGCAGGAAACGGAGAACGAAGAATAATGGTCAACACGACTGGAGAACTGACGGTAGGCCTGGGCACGAGCCTGCATCCCGAGCCGCAGGGAACCGCCCTCGCCGCGAAACTCAACTGGCTCCGCGCGGGCATCCTGGGTGCCAACGACGGCATCGTGTCCGTCGCAGCTGTCGTGGTCGGCGTCGCGGGCGTCACCACGAATACGGGTCCCATCCTCGCAGCGGGCATGGCAGCCCTCGTGGGCGGCGCGATTTCAATGGCCCTCGGCGAATACGTGTCAGTCAGCAGCCAAAGCGACAGCCAGAAGCACCTCATCGCCAAGGAGCGCCAAGAGCTCAAGGAGAAGCCCGAGGAAGAGCTCGCCGAGCTCGCGGGCCTCTATCGCAGCAAGGGCCTGTCCGAAGGCCTCGCCACGAAGGTGGCGCAGGAACTCACGGCCCACGACGCGCTCGGCGCCCACCTCGACATCGAGCTGGGCATCGACCCGGACGAGATCGTCAGCCCGTGGCACGCGGCCTTGGCCTCGGCGATTTCCTTCCTGTGTGGCGCCGTCCTGCCGATGCTTGCCATCCTCCTGTTCCCACATGCCGTCCGCGTCCCGCTGACCTTCGCAGCCGTCCTCGTAGCGCTTGCCCTCACGGGCGCCATCGGCGCGTGGATCGGCGGCGGCTCGCGGACACTGGCCTCAGTCCGGGTGGTCATCGGAGGCGCACTCGCGCTCGCCACGACCTTCGCCCTGGGCAGCCTGCTCGGCACCACGGGAATCGCCTAACCGAGTCTCAAGGGAAACGAACTTCCCCGTTCCACAGCGTGCCCTGGGCCAGCACCGGAAAGTGTGAGCCCAGGGCCCTCCCCCACAATGCCGTCTGGCCCGAGTGCTGCTCTCGCAATTGGACAACAGCTGCCAAATCTCCTGGGCGCCCGCCGACGGCTGTCTTCAACCACACGCCTCGTCACGAAATGAGAGGGAAACCATGAGGTTCCGCCTCCGCCTTTACCTGATCTCGATGCTCCTCATCCTCGGTACCGGGATTGCCTTCGCCATCATGGCAACCACCCCGCAATCCATGGCCGCTGGACTGCTTTCCATCTCCGTGGGGGGTGGGGGTCTGTCTTCGGGGATCCTCACCAGACTCGCGAGTCGGTCTTGAGTTGGGGGTCCGAAGCCGAAGCGTCGATACGGGAGCCCTATTCCGGCCGCACCCGCCTCGCTGATGACCGCCGCGGCCCACTGTGCCACGCCGGAAGTAGGCGGGCTCCGTGGTTCCCGGCCCTGGCGTCCGGCGTCCGGCGTCCGGCGTCCGGCGTTCACCCAGACTTCCTTGAAGTTTATTTTGATTAATTCAAAATAACTGGTTGAATGAGGGCATGTCCCAGATCACGGCCTTCCTCGGGAAGAGGCCATCATGGTCGGAGCAGCTCCGCGCCGCCGGACGGCGGGTGACCAAACAGCGCCTAGCCGTGCTGACCGCCGTCGAGACCCACCCGCACTCGACCGCGGAGGCCGTCCTGGAGGCTGCTCGGCGGGAGCTCCCAGCCCTCTCGGCGCAGGCCGTGTACGTGGTCCTGGGTGACCTGACCGAGCTGGGCATGCTGCGGCGTTTCGAGCCACCCCAGTCCCCCGCGCTGTACGAGACCCGTGTCAAGGACAACCACCACCATGCCGTCTGCACGCGCTGCGGTCGCATCGAAGATGTGGACTGCGCCGTCGGGCACGCACCATGTCTGGAGCCGCACTGGAATGACTCCCAAAAGCCCATGACCATCCACATCGCAGACGTCCTCTACCAGGGCATGTGCCAGGACTGCGTTGCGGCGAACGCTCCCGAACTCCGGGCGGCGCCCTGAGCTGCGGACTCGCGTTCAGCGGCCGGCAGCTCCGATCGATAGACCTCCCCTCCGCAAACCGATCACCAACCCCGGAAGGAAACCCGTGTCTGAGAGCACAATTTCGGCCGAGTCTGAGACCGCCATTTCGAAGTGCCCCGTGGCGCACGCCCCTCGTGTGCACCCGACCCAGGGCGTCGCCAACCATGAATGGTGGCCCAACAAGCTCAACCTGAAGATCCTGGCGAAGAACCCGGCGGTGGCGAACCCGCTCGGGGCCGACTTCGACTACGCTGAGGCGTTCAGCGCGCTGGACCTGGATGCAGTCAAGGCGGACCTGGCCCAGGCCATGACGGATTCCAAGGACTGGTGGCCGGCCGACTTCGGCCACTACGGGCCCTTCATGATTCGCATGGCCTGGCACTCCGCCGGAACGTACCGCTCCCACGACGGCCGCGGCGGCGGCGGGGCCGGCCAGCAGCGCTTCGCCCCGCTGAACTCCTGGCCGGACAACGGGGGCCTGGACAAGGCCCGCCGGCTTCTATGGCCGGTGAAGAAGAAGTACGGCCAGTCCATCTCCTGGGCCGACCTCATGATCCTGGCCGGCAACGTGGCCTTGGAGACCATGGGGTTCAAGACCTTCGGCTTCGCCGGCGGCCGCCCGGATGTGTGGGAAGCGGACGACGACGTGTACTGGGGCCCGGAAAAGGTGTGGCTCGACGACGAGCGCTACACCGGCGACCGTGACCTCGAAGCTCCCCTGGCGGCGGTGCAGATGGGCTTGATCTACGTCAACCCGGAGGGTCCCAACGGCAACCCCGACCCTCTGGCCTCCGCCCGCGACATCCGCGAGACCTTCCGCCGCATGGGCATGGACGACGCCGAGACCGTCGCCCTGATCGTGGGCGGGCACACCTTCGGCAAGACCCACGGCGCCCACCCGGCCGACAAGCTCGGCCCCGACCCGGAAACCGCCCCCCTGGAAGCGCAGGGCCTGGGCTGGAAGAACGGTTACGGCACCGGCCACGGCGCAGACACCCTCACCTCCGGCGTCGAGGTCACCTGGACCTACCACCCGACCCGCTGGGACAACGAGTTCCTGCACATCCTCTTCGCCTACGAGTGGGAGCTCATGGAGTCCCCGGCCGGGGCCAAGCAGTGGCGCCCGCAGGACAACGGCGGAGCGGATCTGGTCCCGGAAGCGCACGCCGGTTCCGGCAACCGCGAGCCGCGCATGCTCACGAGCGACCTGGCCCTGCGCTTCGACCCCGCGTACGAGCCGATTGCCCGGCGTTTCAAGGACGACCTGGGCGCCCTCGAGGACGCCTTCGGCCGCGCCTGGTTCAAGCTGACCCACCGCGACATGGGCCCGAAGGCCCGCTACCTCGGCAACGAGGTCCCAGCCGAGGATCTCATCTGGCAGGACCCGCTGCCCGCTGCGCCGGAGCAGACGATCGGCTCAGCCGAGATCGCTGTGCTCAAGGAGAAGATCTCCGCCTCCGGCCTCTCGGTCGAGGATCTCGTCTCCACCGCGTGGAAGGCGGCGGCCTCCTTCCGCGGCTCCGACAAGCGGGGCGGCGCCAACGGCGGCCGGATCCGCCTCGAGCCGCAGGTCAGCTGGTCTGTGAACCAGCCGGAGAAGCTCAAGCCCGTGATCGCGAAGCTCGAGGAGATCGTCGACGAGTTCAACGCGTCCTCCGCGGTCAAGGCCTCCTTCGCCGACGTCGTCGTCCTCGCCGGCGGCGTGGGCGTAGAGCAGGCGGCGCTGGCCGCTGGCCACGACGTCACGGTGCCGTTCACGCCGGGCCGCGTGGACGCGACCCAGGAGCAGACGAGCGTCGAGCAGTTCGCGTGGCTCGAGCCCGTGGCCGACGGCTTCCGCAACTACGACAGCGGCTTCCTCAAGCTGCCGACCGAGTACCTGCTGATCGACCGTGCGAACCTCCTGAGCCTGTCGGCTCCCGAGCTGTCCGTGCTCGTCGGCGGGCTCCGCGTCCTGGGCAACAACTGGGACGGGTCGCAGGTGGGCGTCTTCACCGACCGCCCGGGCGCCCTCAGCAACGATTTCTTCGTCAACCTGCTCGAGCTCGGCCTCGAGTGGATCCCGGACGCCGAGGAGAAGACCTTCACCACGACGGACGGCCGCTGGACCGGCAGCCGCGCGGACCTCGTCTTCGGGTCGAACTCCGAGCTCCGCGCCCTCGCCGAGGTCTACGCCTCGGACGACGCGCGGGAGAAGTTCGTGACCGACTTCGTCAAGGCCTGGGCGAAGGTCATGGACAGCGACCGCTTCGAGCTCAAGAAGTAGGCCGACGCCGGGGCAGCCCGGCACCGCCCAGGTAAACGCAAGCACCGGTGGCCGTCATCCTCACAGGATGGCGGCCACCTCAACTTCCCCGAAAGAATCTCGACGGCGGTGTCCGATCGGGCCGGCGGTGTTCGTAGCAATGTCGGACACACCCACTGCTCCAGAGTGGTGTGTCAAAGGGAAGCCGGCAAAGAAGGGAGCCATCATGAAGCTCACCATCAGCCTCCAGATCACCCTCGACGGCGTCGCCCAGGCGAACGGCGGCAACAACGAGGAGATGGACCCGGGATTCACCCGCGGCGGCTGGGCGCTCCCGCTCAACGACGACGACGCCGTGCAGTACATACTCGACACTTGGCGGCGACCGGACGCCTTCCTGCTCGGCCGCAAGACGTACAGCCTGTTCGAGACTTACTGGGGCGCGCGCAGTGGCGACGGCGGCTTCGGCGAGGCGATCAGCTCGAAGCCGAAGTACCTGGTCTCCACCACCGTGACCGACCCGACGTGGGAGCGGACCACGGTAATCTCCGGCGATGTCGCGACCCGCGTGCGCGAGCTCAAGGCACAGTCCGGCGGCGAGCTGCTCGTGGTCGGCAGCGCGGCGCTCGCGCGGTGGCTGCTTGAGAACGAATTGGTCGACGAGCTGAACCTGATCCAGTTCCCGGTCATCCTAGGGGAAGGAGAGCGCCTTTTCCCCACACAGGGCACCGACTTCGCGCTCAATCTGATCGACTCCCGCGTGTTCGGCACCGGCATCGTCGCCCTCACATACCACGTGGGCGGTCGCCCCCGGTACGCCTGATCGAGTATCCCCCTCGGGCGCCTGCCCGAGGCGGCGGCTCGAGTGTATCGACCCTGGCCGGGACCGGGTCGGACGGGGCGGGCTCTCCCCCGGCGCGCGGGGTGCGGAGGATCTGGAGCATCCCGGCCACGTCCTGGCCTGCGGGCGCGGTCACGGTGGGGCCT
>NZ_JBKZWT010000070.1:0-15316 GCF_047759905.1 Sinomonas sp. G460-2
GGCCAGCACGGCGAACATGATCGCCACGAAATGGACCGTGAAGCCGCCCACCGTGAAGGCATGGAAGAACTCGTGGAAGCCGAAGTGCTGCCAGCTGAAGTTGGGCCGCCGGATGCCGTAGAAGACCGCCCCCGCGATGTAGAAGGCGCCGCCCACGCAGATGAGGATCGCCGCGGGGATGTTCGCGGCGAAGAACTCGGGCAGGAAGAGGAAGGCCGCGCAGCCGAGGGCCACGTAGATCGGCACGTAGAGCCACCGGGGCGCGCCCACCCACAGGACCCGAAACAGCACCCCGAGGATCGCGCCGGCCCAGATGGCCGAGAGCAGGAGGACGCCCGTGCTGCGGGGCAGGAGAACCCACGCGAGCGGCGTGTACGTCCCGGCGATGACGAGCATGATGTTCGTGTGGTCGATCCGCTTGAGCACGGCCTTGACCCGAGCGGACCAGTTTCCCCGGTGATAGACCGCGGAGATCGCGAAGAGCGTGAGTCCCGTGAGTGCGTAGACGGCACACGCGATCTTGCGGTCTGCGCCCGGGGCGAGCGTGACCAGGACGATGCCCGCCGCGAGCGCGATCGGCGTCGCGACGGCGTGGATCCAGCCCCGCCAGGAGGGCTTGAGGGCCAGGAGATCGGCGCGGGTGGTCGCGGTCTGCTGCATGAGGCGAGTGTAACTTACGGCTTGGTAAGTTACCTGACCGTAGGTTGGCTACAGGGGCCCGTCCGGGTAGATGCTGCGCGTCTCGCGGCGCGTGTAGCGGCGGCGTCGCGGCAGGCGGGGCCGCGGGAGGATCTTGGCTATGGCGAGCGTCCCGTACAGGAGCGTGTTGATGGCCACGAACGTCGCGAGGACGTTGAACGCCTCGCTCTGCAGGAGTTCCTGGGGGAACAGGATCCCCTGGGCCGCGATCCCGTGGAGCGGGACCAGAAGATGAATCATCGGGCCACCGGCTCTTTCTGCGGCGGTGCGACCTGAGGCGTCTGGGTGAGGTGGGTCCACGTGGCCTGGCGGCCGCGCGTGATGTCGACGATGCCCTTGACGTAGACGACGTTGAGGAACATGTCGTACAGCAGCTCTGGGAGGATCAGCGCGGCGAGGAGCCTCGCGCTCCATCCTCCGGCCCATGCCGTCAAGACCCGCTCCAGGGCGAAGAGGGATCCGAGACCCAGCCAGAACGGGAACCACACCCACGTGTCGAGTGAAAGCGCCATGAGCGCCATGAGCAGCAGGTAGGAGCCGAGCGCGATCACGCTGTACCCAATTCCGACCTGTTGCGCCCAGTAGCGGGTGGTCTGGGGCGTCACGCCGTAGGCGCCAAGGTTCTCGAGCGCGCCGCGCTGCCAGCGCAGCCGCTGCGCCCAGAGCGTGCGCCATGAGGGCATGAGCTCCGTCACGACCGTGCATTCGGCCGGCGAGATCATGAGCCCGCCGAGCGACTTGATGGCGATCGTGAGCTCGTTGTCCTCGGTGAGCGCCGCCGTGTCGTAGACGTCCCCGGTCCGGCCCGGGATCTGAACCCCACGGCTGCTTGCGACGGTCCGCAGAGCGGCGGGGCGGAAGATCGACGCCGTTCCCGTGAGGACGAAGACGCGGCCGTTGCGGCGCCGGATCTCGCGTGAATAGCGAACGTACTCACTCCGCTGGAACTGCCGGACGAGCCCGGGGCCAGATTCGCCGAAGAAGAGGCCGCCCACGGCCATGAGGGCGCGGTCATCGGAGAAGCGGCGTGCCGCCGTCGCGAGGAAGCGCGGGCCGAGCATCGTGTCGGCGTCCATGACCATGACCACGTCGTTGTCGCGTTGGTGGGGCAGGATGAGCCGCAGGATCTGGTTGAGCGCGCCGCCCTTCTTCTCCGTGTTGCCCGCGGTCTCGAAGACCTCGGCACCCGCGGCCCGGGCCACGTCGACGGTGCCGTCAGTGCAGTTGTCGGCGACGACGATGACGCGTTCCGGCCGGCGGGTCTGGCGCGCGAGCGAGGCGAGCGTCTGTGGCAGCGAGGCCTGCTCGTTGTGCGCCGGGATGAGGACGGTCACGGTGACCTCACCGGCGAAGATTCCCCGCGTCGCCGCCATGATGACCTTCGGCGCGAGAGGGCGCGAGGGGAGGTGGACGCTCGAGCGGCGGTAGCGGTCGGCGACGTAGCGCTCAAGCAGGGCGACCCCCGCGCCGAGGAGGGCCGATGTCGCCGCGGCCATGAGGATGACCTGGGTGCTCGGGGCATCGGCGTCATACAGGACCTTCCAGATCCCGGCGACTGTGACCTCGACCGGCGACCAGAACCTCGGCGGGTGGCTTGCGGACACGGCCCACCACAGCAGGGCGGCCGCCCCGCTGACGGTCAGGAAGATGAGTAGCCCAACCAGCCGTTGGAACCAGTCCGTGCGCACTGATCAAGGGTATCGGCATTTCCGTGTGAGATTGGACATGTACAAAGTTGACTGGATTTCCCGATACACTTTGGGCTAGTGCTGGCGCTGGGACGCGCCGGCCGAGGGGAGAGCCCCTCGCGACTGACCCATGGATGGCTTTGCCGACGGCCTCTTGCCTCGCCGCCGGGTCACCAGTGTGTGCCCGGAACCGAGCGCGAGCCCGACTACAGGAGCGTGTCCGATTGGCTCGAAGGCGCACCAAGCTCCGGGGTGTTCTGCCGCGACGCGGCGAGGGACAGACCGGTGGGTTGCAGTCCGTACACCTTTGCCTCGGAGTTCGCCGTGGACGCGGGTAGCCAGCTGAAGGACCGCCGGGTCAACCGCCGGTTCCCCGCGATGGCCGCGTCCATCGACCGGCTGGGAACTGACATCCCGACCGTTCCTGCGGACACCCCGGTCGGCACGGTTGACGGCATGTTCAGGATGGATCCCGCCCTTCGAGCCGTTGCCGTTCAGGATGGACCGCGCCAGCTCGTCCTGCTGACGCGCCGGCTCGTGGAGATCCACCTCTCGGGCCGCCTGGGCTATGGGCGCGCCCTCAACGCCCGCCGCACCGCGGGTCAGCTCTTGCCTGAGTGTCGCGTAGTGTGCCGGCCCGGCATGAGCCTCGACGAGGCCGCGAACCTCGCCCTGGCCCGCCCCGAGGAAGTCCGCTACGACGATCTGCTGATGCTGGCCTCCGACGGGCCCAAGGTGGTGAGCGTCTCGGAGATCTTCGAGGCGCTCGCGCGCTCCTTCCGGCACGCGGCGTGGCACGACGACCTGACGGGGCTGCCGAACCGGCGTTGGCTCGATGAGCAGGGGCCCGCCCTGCTCGCCCGGTCCAACCCGGACCGCACCGCGATCCTCTACATCGATCTGGACCATTTCAAGACCGTCAACGACACCCACGGCCACGACGTCGGCAACGCCGTGCTCGTCGAGTTCGGCCGGCGGCTGCGCGAATGCCTCCGGATCGAGGATGCCGCCGTCCGGCTCGGCGGCGACGAATTCGTGGCTCTCCTCGCCGACATCGACGAGGCCGACGCCGAGAAGGTCGCCGAGCGCGTCCTCGAGGCCGCCCAAGAGCCGATGGTCCACGGCGAGCACGTCCTGGCGCTTTCAGCGACGATCGGCCTCGCGATGGCGCGGGACATCGCGTGGGACGAGGAGCTCGGCCCCCTCGACGTCCTGCTCCGCCACGCGGACGGGGCGATGCTGACCGGCAAGCAGCTCGGGAAGCAGCGCGTCCAGCGGCTCGATGGCCAAGCCGGCAACCCGTTCGCGCGGCTTGCCCAGATTCGGCGGCGGCTCCTCGGCGCCCTCGAGGACGAGACCCTCACGGTCCGGTATGAACCGATCCTGGACCTCGCGAGCCACCGCTGCACGAGCGTCCAGGCGGTGCTCCATTGGGACGATCCCGAGCTCGGAAGCGTCGAACCCGACGAGTTCCTCCCCGTGGCGGAACGGAGCGGTCAGCTGGCCCCCATCGCGCTGCGGATCCTCGACGAGGTGTGTGGGCAGGCCGCCGCGTGGCGTCGCGATGGCCACACGTGGCGGGTCGGGCTGCGGACGGTCCCGACGTGGCTCGCGGGCGGGCAGCTCGCTGCGGACGTCAAGGCCGCGCTCGCGGCCCACGAGCTGGACGGCGAGGGCCTGCGGATCGACGTCGGCGGGCGCTTCGGGCTCGCTGACATGGCCCACGCGAAGGCCCAGCTTGCCGAGCTGCGCGACGCCGGTGTGGACGTGGCGCTCGATGCCTACGGGAGCGAGCACGGCACGATCGCCGTGCTGAGGGCGCTCCCGTTCACGATGCTGAAGGTGACGTCGGCACTCGTGGCGCACATCGACTCGAGCCACGCGGACGCCGCCATTTTCGCCGGGATCGTCAACACGGGTCACGCCCTCGGGCTCCAGGTCATGGCCTCTGGGGCGACCCGTGCACCCCAGCTCCGACTGCTGCGCGAACTCGGCTGCGACGCCGTCCGGGGAGAGTTCATCGGCGGGCCCATGAGTGCCGAGGAACTCGTGCGGCGCTTCGGCTCCGACCCCAGCGAACCTGGCCCGGCAGGGCAGGTTTGCCTCGCAGGCGAGGCGGCCTCTAACGTTTCCTAAGGTAACGGTCGGGCTCCTCCGTCCGGACTGTGGCGCGAGGGAATGGGAAGTACTGGATCTTGGCGGCTCCGCTCATCTGGCCCGACAACCGGCGGGGGCTCACGCTCGAAGTTGAGCGGCTCCTGCAGCCTGACCACGAGCACGGGCGCGAGCATGGGCGCGCGCCGGGCCAAGAAGGTCCCGACGGTCGCGCCCTGCTCCTTGTGAGCCTCGACGCGTACCCCCGGATCACCTACAACCTTGGCCAGGCCCAGGCCGATCTGGTCCTGGACGAGGTCCAGCGCACGCTCACGGAGTTCGTGGGGGAGAACGGCCTCGTGCTGCGCTCTGGCCGGGACGAGTTCGCAGTCCTCCTCCGCCGCGCCGACGCGAACGAGGCCCGGCGCGTGGCGCTGGGAATCCAGGGCCGCGCGCGCGGCGTCGAATGCGGTCTCACGCGGCCGCTCCTGAGCGTGAGCGTCGGCGCCCGGACGGCCGACGCCGGGGAGGGCGCCGAGGAGGTCATCGCGACCGCCGGAGTAGCCCTCGAGGCGGCGAAGGCCGGCGGTCGCGGCAAGCTCAAACTCTTCGAACCCTTCATGCTCGACGCCCTCGAGGTCCGCCACCGGCTCAGCAGCGACCTCGCCGAGGCGGTGCGGGAGGGGGCGCTCACCGTCGCGTATCAGCCGATCGTGAGCCTCAAGACGGGCCGGGTGCAGGGCGTCGAGGCGCTCGCGCGCTGGGCCCATCCCGCCCTCGGGCCCATCCGGCCTGACGAGTTCCTGCCTCTCGCCGAGGAACTCGGCATCGCCGGGGAGCTCGACCATCACGTGCTCACGACCGCGCTCGCCCAGACCCGCACGTGGCTGCGCGACCTCTCCCTCGGGCCGGACTTCAGCGTGAGCGTCAACATCACGGCTTCGCAGCTCCAGCACCTCGAGTACATCGACGGCGTGCGGCGCGCGCTCAGCGAGGCCGGCGTGCCCGCCGGCGCGCTCGTCCTCGAGATCACCGAGGCTTCCTTCGTCGCGGGCGACGACGTGGACACCTATTCACTCCTTGGCCTCCGCCGGCTCGGGGTCGGCCTTGACATCGACGACTTCGGGACCGGCTATTCGTCGATCAGCTACCTCCGAAGACTCCCCGTGAGCCGCGCGAAGATCGACCGCTCGCTCCTCGGCGACGTGGCGGAGGACCCCGCGCAGCGGCGGTTCCTCGGGGCCGTCCTGGGGCTCGTCGAGGCGTGCGGGCTCTCCGTGGTCATGGAGGGCATCGAGACCGCCGAGCAGGCCCTCGCCGTCGCCGAGCTCGGCGCGGACGCGGGCCAGGGCTACTACTTCAGCAGGCCGCTCCCGGCCGAGCAGATGACGGCATTCCTCAAGGACGCCCTCGAACACCCGCTCGCTCCGTTCTCGGAGGGGCCGGAGCGATCCGCGCGACGATAGGCTGTCCTCGAGTGAGGCGGGAGAGGACCATGGACTTGCCAGGATTCCTGTACGGCTACTACGAGCGGCGCCTTGCGCGTGAGCTCCGGCCGGACAGCATCCCGCGTCACATTGGCGTCATGGTAGACGGCAACCGCCGTTGGGCGCGCCAGTTCAACGCCCCCACGAGGGAGGGCCACCGCGCGGGCGCCGACAAGATCCACGAGTTCCTCGGCTGGTCTCGGGAGCTCGGCGTGCGGGTCGTGACGCTCTACATGCTCTCGACCGACAATATGAACCGCTCGAGTGAGGAGCTCGCCGAGCTCACGGAGATCATTGCCGAGACTCTGGACCGGCTCGACGAGGATCCCAACGTCTCGGTTCATGCGATGGGTGCCCCCGAGCTCCTTCCGGACCACCTCGCGGAGCGACTGGCCCGGCTCACGGACAAGCCGAGCCCGTCGGAGCCCCTCCATGTCAACGTCGCCGTGGGCTACGGCGGGCGCCGAGAAATTGTCGACGCCGTGCGCGACCTCCTGCGCGACGCCCTGTCCCGCGGGGAGGACATCGGAGAACTCGCCGAGCGGCTCGACGTCGACGACATCTCGCGTTTCCTCTACACGGCAGGCCAGCCCGACCCTGACTTGGTGATCCGGACGTCGGGGGAGCAGCGGCTCTCGGGCTTCCTCATGTGGCAGAGCGCGTACAGCGAGTTCTACTTCTGCGAGGCGCTCTGGCCCGACTTCCGCAAGGTCGATTTCCTCCGCGCGCTCCGCGATTACGCGGGCCGTCAGCGTCGTTTCGGCGCGTGAGCCCCGTCACAAAATCACAGTTCGGTGATTAACCGGACACTCCCATCGATGTAACCTCCCGGCAAACTCGGGCGGCGTACATTGGCGCCATCGGGAGGCAACCGCCACCCGATTCGGGGAGGCCGAGTATGGGCGTTGCGTCGCACCGCTCCAGGAGGCCGGTTCCGGCCTCGCGGTCGAACCGGACGGAACTGGAGAACGCCGGGGACACCCGGGGGCTGGAGTCGACGTGACGACCACTGGAGTACTGCCCGAAGAGCCCATCGCTGCCGAAGAGGGCCGCCGCACCTATGTGCTGGACACTTCGGTGCTCCTCTCCGACCCGAGGGCGGTGCTGCGCTTCGCCGAGCATGAAGTGGTGATCCCCGTCGTCGTGATCACCGAGCTCGAGGGCAAACGCCACGACCCGGAACTGGGCTACTTCGCGCGCAAGGCGCTGCGCCTCCTCGATGACCTCCGCATTCAGCACGGGAGCCTTGGGACGCCGGTCCCGTTGGGTACGGACGGCGGCACGCTCGTCGTGGAGCTCAACCACATCTCCGCCGAGGTTCTGCCGGCCGGCTTCCGCAGCGGCGAGAACGACGCGCGGATCCTCGCCGTCGCGAAGAATCTCGCCAACGAGGGCCGTTCCGTCACGGTCGTCTCGAAGGATCTCCCGATGCGCGTCAAGGCCTCGGCCATGGGGCTCTCCGCAGATGAATACCGCAACGAGCAGATCGTCGACTCGGGCTGGACCGGCGTCGCGGAGCTGGAGGCCGGCGAGGAGGAGGTCTCTGCCCTCTACGGCCACGAGCCGGTGTTCATGCCCGAGGCCGCGGAGCTGCCCGTCAACACGGGCCTCGTGATCATTTCGCCGCGCGGGTCGGCGCTGGGCCGGGTCGGTGCCGACAAGCAGGTGCGGCTGGTCCGCGGCGACCGTGAGATCTTCGGCCTCCACGGCCGTTCGGCCGAGCAGCGCCTCGCCATCGACCTGCTCATGGACCCGACGGTCGGCATCGTCTCGCTCGGCGGCAAGGCGGGAACGGGCAAGAGCGCCCTCGCGCTGTGCGCGGGCCTTGAGGCCGTCATGGAGCGCCGGGAGCACAAGAAGGTCGTCGTGTTCCGCCCGCTGTACGCCGTGGGCGGTCAGGAGCTCGGCTATCTGCCCGGCACCGAGGCGGAGAAGATGAACCCCTGGGGCCAGGCGGTCTTCGACACGCTCGGCGCGATCACGAGCACGGACGTCATCGACGAGGTCATGGACCGCGGAATGCTCGAGGTCTTGCCCCTCACGCACATCCGCGGGCGCTCGCTGCACGATTCCTTCGTGATTGTCGACGAGGCTCAGTCCCTTGAGAAGAACGTCCTCCTGACCGTCATGAGCCGCATGGGCCAGAACTCGAAGATCATCCTGACGCACGACGTCGCCCAGCGCGACAACCTGCGCGTCGGCCGCCACGACGGCATCGCCGCGGTCGTCGAGACCCTCAAGGGCCACCCGCTCTTCGGGCACGTGACCCTCACCCGCTCCGAGCGCTCGCCCATCGCGGCGCTCGTCACCGAGCTGCTCGAGCGCGCGGAAATCTAGCCCGCTCTAGGCTCCGCCCCCAGCGGCAGGCTCGCGGCCGCCGTCGTCCTTGGTCGTCACGCCGAGGAAGGCGGCGGCCGCTTCCGCGCCGTCGACGGCGAGCTCCCACTCGGGGCGCCTGAAATCTTCCCGGGCCAACCGGAAGCGGAGTTCGCGTTCGACGACGCCGGGCCGCGGAGTGTGCCGTGTCTCGCCGTTGGGCGAATACCCCAGCCGGCGGTTCACGCCGAGCGACGCCGCATTCCAGTCGTAGGCGCTCGTCATCGCGACCTCGGCATCGAGGTGGTCGAAGGCCCACGCGAGGGCCGCTGCGCGCATCTCGGTGCCCAGACCCTGCCCTTGGGAGCTGCGCCGCAGCCACGACCCCGTCTCGATCGTCCGCAGCGCCGGGAACGCCTTGGCGGCGATGTCCTGGACCCCGAGGAACGCGCCGTCGTGAGTCCGGATGCCGAAGGGGACGGTCCATTTCTCAGGCGATGACACGGAGCGCTGCTGCCAGAACCAGCGTGCCGTGTTCGCTGGGAGAAGCTCGGCCGGTGCCTCCGCCCACGTCGACGCGAAGGGGGTACGCGCGGGGTCGTGGATGCCTGATGCGATCGCCTCCACGACCTCCGGCAGATCCTCGTCCCGCAGCGGCCGCAGCTCGAGCCGTGGCGTCACGAGCCGGAGCCGGAACAGGGGCCAGACGTCCTCGAGCGTCATCATGCCCGCCACGCTAGCGCACGTCGCGCTGGGGCTCGGTCGGTGGGCTAGTGTCCACACTGTGACCCACCGACTCCCCGAGCTCTGGCAGGACAGCCCCGTCGCGTTCTGGCTCGTTGTGGCGTGCCTGGGCTACTACGTCTGGATGGCCGCACGGCTTGCTGTGATCGACATCCGGAGCCACCTGCTCCCCAACCGGATCGTCCTCCCGAGCTACTGGGCGGCTGTGCCGTTGTGCGTCGCCGCCGCTTTCGGGGGAACGGCGTTCGACGTCGCCGCCGTCATCCGCGTGCTCGGCGGCGGCGCGGTCCTGTGGTGCGTCTACCTCGTCCTGCGGCTCGTCTACCCCGCCGGGATGGGCTTCGGCGACGTCAAGCTCGCGGGCGTCCTCGGCCTGTACCTCGGATATCTCAGCTGGGAGCACCTCATGTGGGGCACGGCCGCCGCGTTCGTGCTCGGCGGCGTGTTCGGCCTCGCGCTCATCGTGCTGCGGCTGGGGACCGGCAAGACCGCGATCCCGTTCGGGCCGTTCATGCTCGCGGGCGCGGCGCTCGCGTTCCTGCTCCCCGCCTGAGCGGCAGCGCCTCCCAACGCGTTGCGCCGTCAGCTTGGCAGGGTGACGACCCACCAGAGGTGACGGCGCAAGTCTCAGGCCCCCGCCGGGTTTCAGCCAGTGACGAAGTGCGTGCGCCGCTCCGGGTCGAGGGCCCATTCGATCGCGCGGCGGTGGAGGGGCGGGAGATCCGGGAGCGAGTCGGCCTCGAACCACGCGACCTCGAGGTTCTCGTCGTCGTTCACTCGGGCCTCTCCAGTCACGTAGGAGCACGCCATGACCACGTCGAGGTACTGCGCGTGATCGCCGTTGGGGTACACGACCGGCGCGGTCGTGCCGACCCCGGCGACGTGACTGACCTCGACGTCGACGCCCGTCTCCTCCTGCACCTCCCGGACAGCCGTCGCGGCCGGCTCCTCGCCCGGCTCGACGATGCCGGCGGGAACCGTCCAGCGGCCGTTGTCGGCGCGGCGCACGAGGAGCAGCCGCCCGCCGTCGTCCGTCACGACGGCCTTGACGCCGGGAAGCCACAGCGGGTGGACGCCGACCATGTCGCGGAGGGTCACGATGAATTCTGGGATGGGCACGGGTTCAAGGTTACCGGCCGCGGCCTTCCCCGCCTCGCGCGGCGGCCCTTGACGAACGACGACGGCGGGCCCGCCTCGTGAGGTGGGCCCGCCGTCGCGCGAGGTGCGGAAGGCCTTACGCCTTGGGGCCAGTCATCGTCGTGACGTCGAGGGCGGCATCAAGCTGGTCGACCGTGAGCTCGCCGCGCTCGACGAAGCCGAGCGCGAGGGTCGCCTCGCGGATCGTGAGGCCCTCCTTGACGGCCTTCTTCGCGATCTTGGCCGCGTTCTCGTAGCCGATGAACTTGTTGAGCGGCGTCACGATCGAGGGCGACGCCTCGGCCAGGAAGCGCGCGCGCTCGACGTTGGCCGTGATGCCGTCCACCATCTTGTCCGCGACGACGCGCGCCGTGTTGGACAGGATGCGGATCGACTCGAGGAGGTTAGCGGCCATGACCGGGATGCCGACGTTGAGCTCGAACGCGCCGTTCGTCGAGGAGAGCGCGATCGTGGTGTCGTTGCCGATCACCTGGGCGGCGACCATGATCGCGGCCTCGCAGATCACGGGGTTGACCTTGCCCGGCATGATCGACGAGCCCGGCTGGAGGTCCGGGATCGCGATTTCGCCGAGGCCCGTGTTCGGGCCGGAACCCATCCAGCGGAGGTCATTGCAGATCTTCATGAGCGAGTACGCGATGTTGCGCAGCTGACCCGAGGCCTCGATGAGGCCGTCGCGGTTGGCCTGCGCCTCGAAGTGGTTGCGCGCCTCCGTGATCGGGAGAGCCGTGTCCGCCGCGAGGAACGTGATGACGCGCTGCGGGAAGCCGGCGGGCGTGTTGATGCCCGTGCCCACGGCCGTGCCTCCGAGCGGAACCTCGGCGACGCGGGGGAGCGAGGCCTCGATCCGCTCGATCCCGTAGCGCACCTGTGCCTCGTAGCCCGAGAACTCCTGGCCGAGGGTGACCGGCGTCGCGTCCATGAGGTGCGTGCGGCCCGACTTCACGACGTCCTTGAACTCGTCCGCCTTGCGGCTGAACGCGGCCGCGAGGTGCGTGAGCGCGGGGACGAGGTCGTTGAGGAGCGCGTTCGTCGCGGCGACGTGAACGGACGTCGGGAAGACGTCGTTCGAGGACTGGGACGCGTTGACGTGGTCGTTCGGGTGGACCACCTTGTCGACGCCCTTCTCGGCGAGCGCGCGGCTCGCGAGCTCGGCGATGACCTCGTTCATGTTCATGTTCGAGGACGTGCCCGAGCCGGTCTGGAAGACGTCGATCGGGAAGTGCTCGTCGAACTCCCCGGAGGCCACGCGCTCCGCGGCGTCGGCGATCGCGTCGGCGAGATCCCCGTCGATCACGCCGAGCTCTTCGTTGGCCCGTGCGGCGGCCTTCTTGACGCGCGCGAGCGCCTCGATGTGCTTGCGCTCAAGGCGCTGCCCGGAGATGGGGAAGTTCTCGACGGCCCGCTGGGTCTGGGCGCGGTACAGGGCGGCGGCCGGCACGCGCACCTCGCCCATCGTGTCGTGTTCGATTCGGAATGCGGCAGAATCCTGCACGGCAGAGTCAGTCATGGCACCCAGACTAGACCCCGCGCGGGCCGCTTCCGAACCGTCGAGCGGGCCCTTACTGGGCCGTTACACGTTGCCGAGGCCGGAGACGAGTTCGGCCCGCCCCTCGCCGAGGCGATAGCACACGCCGAGCACGGCCGTGCGGCCCTCCTCGACGGCCTTCGCGATGATCTGTGACGTCTCGACGAGGCGCTTGCCGGTCTGCTTGACGTGCTCCACGACCGTGTCGTTGACCCCCGTCACGCCGTTGCGCTGGGCCGTGATGACCGAGGGCATGATGCGCTCGACGAGGTCGCGGACGAAGCCCTGCGGCATCGCCCCGGTCGCGTACGCGTTGACGGTCGCCGTGACCGCGCCGCAGCTGTCGTGGCCGAGGATCACGATGAGCGGCACCCCGAGCGGGTCGATCGCGTACTCGAGCGAGCCGAGGACAGCCGCATCGACGACCTGCCCCGCGGAGCGGACCACGAACGCATCGCCGAGCCCCAGATCGAAGATGATCTCCGCCGCGAGGCGCGAGTCCGAACAGCCGAAGATGACGCAGAACGGGTTCTGCGCACCGATGAGCTCGTTGCGGCGCAACGAATCCTGATTGGGGTGGACGGACGTGCCGTCGACGAATCGCTGGTTGCCTTCGCGCAGCGTGCGCCAGGCCTCGGCAGGGGTCAGGGATGCAGACACGACCCCCACTGTAGACCCATCGGTCTACCCCTCGCGTGCTGAGGGGCTCGGACGCGTCACATGACGCGAAGGTGGATTCAGTGGCCCTCGGATGCGACCACCGCGGACGCCACGACGTCGAACTCGTCGAAGCCTGCCGAGCCGCTCACCACAGCGGTCGTCCCGGCCACGGTCCCGACGTAGCTCTTCTCGATGCCGGGCTTGTCGTACAGCGTCCACTCGACCCCGCCGACCGTGCGGGTTCCGGTCTTGGGGGCCTGCTTGACCTCTTGCGTGATCCACGTGGGATTGGCCGCGGACGTCTGCACGATCGAGACGAACTGCTGCTTCGGGGTGACCCACCCGACGTCCCAGTGCGAGATCCCGTCCGATGCCCCGGTCTGCCATCGCGCGTAGTTTGCCGAGTAGCCCGCGGGGAGCTGCGGCGCGGCCGGGGAGAATCCCGCGGTGCCCTTCGCCTGGGCGGCGATGGCCGCGACGTCCACCGCCGGGCGCTGGACCTGCGTCTGCGGGTTGGCGGCGAGCAGCAGCACGGGGATCACGGCGAGGAGCGAGACGGCCAGGGCCATGATCATGCCGATCACCGAGGCGTTGGCCCGCTTCGCGGCGGCCGGCGTCAGGACGGGCTTGACGGGCTGTTCGTTGGTCTCTTCGTGGGTGCTGCTCACCCCTCCATTGTCCCGCACCGGCCGGCGTTGCCGTGACGCCACCTGAGAGTCACACAACGACCCATGTGACCGCCGTCATCGCAGGCCGTGCACCGAGGCCCGCAGACTATGATCAAAACAAATCCGACTCGAAGAAGAGGTCACCGTGTCCCCTGCGCCGATCGATAGCCAGTACTCGACCCTTTCCAGCTCCCTCACAGTCGGGGCCGACGAGCCGGACCGCAACCTCGCCCTCGAGCTCGTGCGCGTCACCGAGGCCGCCGCGATCGCCGGTGGGCACTGGGTGGGCTTCGGCGACAAGAACCGTGCCGACGGCGCGGCCGTCGACGCGATGCGTTCGTTCCTCCAGACGGTCCACTTCAACGGCGTCGTGGTGATCGGCGAGGGTGAGAAGGACGAAGCCCCCATGCTCTTCAACGGCGAGCGCGTGGGCGACGGCACGGGCCCCGAGGTCGACGTCGCGGTCGATCCGATCGACGGCACGCGCCTCACGGCTCTCGGCATCAACAACGCCCTCGCCGTCCTCGCTGTCGCTGAGCGCGGCACCATGTTCGACCCGTCCGCGGTGTTCTACATGGAGAAGCTCGTGACGGGCCCCGAGGCCGCCGACCTCGTCGACCTCCGCCTCCCCGTCAAGCAGAACCTGCACCTCATCGCGAAGGCGAAAGGCGTCAAGGTCAACCAGATCAACGTGTGCATCCTCGACCGCGACCGGCACAAGCCGCTCGTCGACGAGATCCGCGCGGCCGGCGCCCGCACGAAGTTCATCCTGGACGGCGACGTCGCGGGCGCGATCGCGGCCGCCCGCTCCGGCACGGGCGTCGACGCGCTCATGGGCATCGGCGGCACGCCCGAGGGCATCGTCGCCGCGTGCGCGATCAAGTCCCTCGGCGGCGTCATCCAGGGCCGCCTGTGGCCCACGAGCGACGAGGAGAAGCAGAAGGCGCTCGACGCCGGCCACGACCTCGAGCGCGTCCTCACAACCAACGATCTCGTCAAGAGCGACAACTGCTACTTCGCCGCGACGGGCATCACCGACGGCGACCTGCTCCGCGGCGTCCGCTACGAGAAGGACCGCGTGAAGACCCAGTCGATCGTCATGCGGTCGAAGTCCGGGACCGTCCGCTTCGTGGACGCCGAGCACCACGCGAGCAAGTGGGAGCCCTGGGCCCGGCAGGCCTGAACAAGCGGGTCCGCCCCGGGGCCGGTGCACCGTTCGGGCTAGACTAGCGCGCGGTTCAAGCGACGCCCCCACGCCCCAGGAGGATCATGACCCCCGACAGCCACCCCCAGACCCGCGAGCTCACCGTGCGTGAGTGCACCGACCGCGCCGCATGGGACGCGCTCGTCACGGCGCACGGGGGCCATCCGCTCCAGCTGTGGGGCTGGGGCGAGCTCAAGGCGGCGCATCAATGGCGGACGGAGCGGCTTATCGTCGGCGACGGCGAGCGACCCCTCGGCGGCGCGCAGGTGCTGTACCGGGCGCTGCCGTGGCCGCTCAAGTCGCTCGCGTACCTCTCGCGCGGTCCCATCGGCTCGCCGGAGGACGCGGCGGCGGTGCTCGACGCCGTCGCCCGCCACGTGCGCACGACGCGCGGTTCGGTGGCCCTCGTCGCCGAGCCCGACTGGGACGCCGGCTCGCCGGGGGAGCAGGGCCTCGCCTCAGCGGGCTTCGCGCGCACGGAGAGCACGATCCTCATTCCGCGCACGCTCATCCTGGACCTCACGCAGTCCGAGGACGAGCTCATGGCGGCGATGTCCCGGACCACCCGGGCCAATGTCCGCAAGAATCTCAAGGGCGAGCTCGAGTTCCGGAAGATCGCGAGCGACGCAGAGCTCGAGCAGGTCCTCACGATCTACCGCGAGACGGCACAGCGGGCGGGCTTCGGCATCCACGAGGACCGCTACTACCGCGACATCTGGCGCTTCCTCGGCGAGGACTCGCCGATCGTCGCGGCGTTCGACGGCGGCGAGGTCGTCGCGTTCGTGTGGATCGCCCGGAGCGCGGGCACCGCGTTCGAGCTCTACGGCGGCGTCAACGCCGCGGGCCAGAAGGCGCGCGCGAACTACGGGGTCAAGTGGGCGGCCTTCACCGCGATGAAGGCCGACGGCTGCTCGCGGTACGACCTCAACGGACTGCTCAACGACGGCATCTCCGACTTCAAGAAGCAGTTCGCACAGCACGAGGACCTTCTGACCGGCACGTGGGAGCTCCCGCTCTCCCCGCTCTACCCCGTCTACGCCAAGGGCATGCCGCTCGCGCGCCGGGCCCTCCAG
>NZ_JBKZWT010000071.1:0-15255 GCF_047759905.1 Sinomonas sp. G460-2
GTCTCCCGTCCCACGCTGCCCTTCGAGAACCGCACGACCGTGGGCGCGTCGGAGACGGCCACCGCCTCGCGGAGCTCCTCGCGCAGGCGGGTCGCGTCCCGCGGCGCCGCAAGGTGGAGTCCCGGCACGCTCTGGACGAGCGCCATGTCCCACTGGCCGTGATGGCTCGCCCCGTCCGGTCCGGTGACGCCCGCGCGGTCGAGAACGATCGTAACGCCGGCCTTGTGGAGCGCGACGTCCATGAGGAGCTGGTCGTACGCACGGTTGAGGAACGTCGAATACACGGCGACGACGGGGTGCAGGCCGCCGAAGGCCATACCCGCCGCGCTCGTGACGGCATGCTGCTCCGCGATGCCGACGTCGAAGACGCGGTCAGGGTGACGCGCGGCGAACTTGTGCAGGCCCACGGGGATGAGCATCGCGCCCGTGATCCCCACGACGTCGGGCAGCTCGTCGGCGATCGCGGCGATCTCGTCCGCGAACACGCTCGTCCACGACGCCGCTCCACCCGAGGTCATGGGCTCCCCGGTCACGGGGTCGATCACGCCGACGGCGTGGAACTGGTCCTCTTCGTTCGCGCGCGCGGGGGCGTAGCCGCGGCCCTTCTCGGTGATCGCGTGGACGATCACCGGCCCGGCGAAATGCTTGGCTGTAGTGAGTGCGTTCTCGAGCGCCCGCTCGTCGTGTCCGTCCACGGGGCCGATGTACTTCATGCCCAGGTCCTCGAACATGCCCTGCGGCGCCCACCAGTCCTTGACGCCCTTCTTCGCGGCGTGCAGGCCCTTGTAGGCGAAGCGGCCGGCGGGACCGCCCGACTGGAGACGCTTCTTCCAGAACGCGAGCGCGCCCTCGTACGCCGGCGCGGCGCGCACGGCGTCAATCGCGGGGCGCAGCGACGCGAGATAGTCAGCGAGGCCACCCACCGTGGGCGCATACGAGCGGCCGTTGTCGTTGACCACGATCACGACCCGACGGTCCTTGTCCGCCGCGATGTTGTTGATCGCCTCCCACGCCATGCCGCCCGTGAGGGCGCCGTCGCCCACCACGACGACCGTGTAGCGGTCGCCCTGGCCCGTGAGCTTGCGGGCCTTCGAGATGCCGTCGGCCCACGAGAGGGACGAAGACGCGTGCGAGGACTCGACGATGTCGTGCTCGCTCTCGGCACGCGAGGGGTAGCCCGAAAGCCCGCCCTGCTGGCGCAGTGTCGAGAAGTCCTGACGCCCTGTGACGAGCTTGTGGACGTACGACTGGTGCCCCGTGTCGAACACGATGCTGTCGCGGGGCGAGTCGAAGACGCGGTGGATCGCGAGCGTCAGCTCGACGACGCCGAGATTCGGACCCAGATGTCCCCCGGTCTGAGCAACGTTGCGGATGAGGAACCGACGGATCTCTTCTGCCAGATCCGTCAGCTCCCGGGAGGTGAGGCGGTCGAGGTCCTGTGGTCCCCGGATGCTCTCCAGAATGCCCAACGGCGGCTCCTTGCTCGAAACGTGCTCAACCCACTGTAGCGCCTTGCCCCTGCGGGCCCCGGATCGGGCCGTGACGCGCAAGGGCCCCCACCATGGCGGTGGGGGCCCTTGCCTGCGGCCTGGCCGTTGTGCCCGGCTAGCCCAGCATTGGCGCGCTACTTCGAGGAGATCTGGCGCAGAACGTACTGGAGGATGCCGCCGTTGCGGTAGTAGTCAGCCTCACCGGGCGTGTCGATGCGGACGACGGCGTCGAAGGACTTCGCGCTGCCGTCCTCCGCCGTCGCGGTCACCTTGACGGTCTTCGGCGTCGCGCCCTCGTTGAGCTTCGTGATGCCCTCGAAGGAGAACACCTCGTTGCCCGTGAGGCCGATCGTCGCGGCGGACTCGCCGGCGGGGAACTGGAGCGGGAGGACGCCCATGCCGATGAGGTTCGAGCGGTGGATGCGCTCGTAGCTCTCGGCGATGACTGCCTTGACGCCCAAGAGCGCGGTGCCCTTCGCGGCCCAGTCACGGGACGAGCCGGAGCCGTACTCCTTGCCCGCGAGGACCACGAGCGGCGTGCCAGCCGCCTGATAGTTCATCGCGGCGTCGTAGACGTACGCCTGCGGTGCGCCGTCCTGCGTGAAGTCCTTCGTGAACCCGCCCTCGACGCCGTCGAGGAGCTGGTTCTTGATGCGGATGTTCGCGAAGGTGCCGCGGATCATGACCTCGTGGTTGCCGCGCCGCGAGCCGTAGGAGTTGAAGTCCTTGCGCTCGACGCCGTGGGCGAGGAGGTACTGGCCCGCAGGGGTCTCCGACTTGAACGAGCCGGCCGGCGAGATGTGGTCGGTCGTGACGGAGTCGCCGAGCTTGAGCAGTACGCGTGCGCCGTCGATGTCCGAGACGGCGTCCGGCTGCGCCTTCATGCCCTCGAAGTACGGGGGCTTGCGGACGTACGTGGAGTCGTCGCTCCACTCGAACGTCGAGCCGGTCGGCGTCGGGAGGGACTGCCAGCGCTCGTCGCCGTCGAAGATCGTCGCGTAGGACTTCGTGAACATGTCCTGGTCGATCGAGGCGTCCATGACCTGCTGGACCTCTGTCGGGTTCGGCCAGATGTCCTTGAGGAACACGTCGTTGCCGTCGGTGTCCTGGCCGAGGGGCTCCGCGTCGAAGTCGAAGTCCATCGTGCCCGCCAGGGCGTACGCGATGACGAGCGGCGGGGACGCGAGGTAGTTCATCTTCACGTCCGGGTTGATGCGGCCCTCGAAGTTGCGGTTGCCCGAGAGGACCGACGTCACGGAGAGGTCGTTGGCCTGGATGGCCTCGGAAATCTCGGTCTCGAGCGGACCCGAGTTGCCGATGCAGGTCGTGCAGCCGTAGCCCACCGTGTAGAAGCCGAGCTTCTCGAGATACGGGACGAGCCCGGACTTCTCGTAGTAGTCGGTGACAACCTTCGAGCCCGGCGCGACCGAGGTCTTGACCCACGGCTTGGACGCGAGGCCCTTCTCGACGGCGTTGCGCGCGAGGATCGCGGCCGCGAGCATGACGGACGGGTTCGACGTGTTGGTGCACGACGTGATCGACGAAATCGTCACGGCACCGTGGTCGAGCTCGAACTCGCGGCCGTCGGCCATCTTGACGTGCGTGGGCTTTGACGTGCGCCCGAACGCGCCGCTCGCCGCGGACTCGAGGGGGTTGGACAGCCGGGCGGTCTCGTGGACGTGGCTGTCGGCCTGGGTCGTGGACGGGGCGTCCGAGGCGGGGAACGACTCGTCGATCGTCTCGTCGACCGTGCCGTCCTCGACGTGGCCGTCGCCGATCTCGACGTAGTTGTGCAGGTCCTTGCGGAACTGCTCCTTCGCGTCGGCGAGCTCGATGCGGTCCTGCGGGCGCTTCGGGCCGGAAATCGAGGGGACCACCGTCGAGAGGTCGAGCTCGAGGTACTCGGAGAAGCGCGGCTCATGGGCCGCATCGTGCCAGAGGCCCTGCTCCTTCGTGTACGCCTCGACGAGCGCGAGGTTCTCCTCGGAGCGGCCCGTAAGGCGCAGGTAGTCGAGGGTGACCTGGTCGATCGGGAAGATCGCCGCGGTCGAGCCGAACTCGGGGCTCATGTTGCCGATCGTCGCGCGGTTCGCGAGCGGGACAGCCGCGACGCCCTCGCCGTAGAACTCGACGAACTTGCCGACCACGCCATGCTTGCGCAGCATCTCGGTGATCGTGAGGACCACGTCGGTTGCGGTCGCGCCGGCGGGAATCGATCCGGAGAGCCTGAAGCCCACCACGCGCGGGATGAGCATCGAGACGGGCTGGCCGAGCATCGCGGCCTCGGCCTCGATGCCGCCCACGCCCCAGCCGAGGACGCCGAGGCCATTGACCATGGTCGTGTGCGAGTCAGTGCCCACGAGCGTGTCGGGGTAGGCGCGCAGCACCTTGCCTGCAGGGGTCTCAACCTCGCGGGTCATGATCGTGCGGGCCAGGTACTCGATGTTGACCTGGTGCACGATTCCCATGCCCGGCGGGACGACCTTGAAGTCCTCGAAAGCCGTCTGGCCCCACCGGAGGAACTGGTACCGCTCGCCGTTGCGCTGGTACTCGATCTCCATGTTCCGCTCGATCGCGCCCGCATTGCCGAACACGTCGATCTGGACGGAGTGGTCGATCACGAGCTCGGCCGGTGCGAGCGGGTTGACGCGCTCGGGGTCACCGCCGAGGTCCTTGATGGCCTCGCGCATCGTGGCGAGGTCAACGACACACGGAACGCCCGTAAAGTCCTGCATGATGACGCGGGCCGGCGTGAACTGGATCTCCGTGCTCGGCTGGGCGTTCTGGTCCCAGCCGGCCAAGGCGCGCACGTGATCGGCCGTGATGTTGGCACCGTCCTCGGTGCGGAGCAGGTTCTCGAGCAGAACCTTGAGGCTGAACGGGAGGGACTCCGAGCCCTCCACCGCGCTCAGTCGGAAAATTTCATAATCGGTGCCACCGACGTTCAGTACGCCCTTGGATCCGAAGCTGTCCACAGTGCTCAATGCACCACTCCTCTCGCAACACTGCCATCTTTGCCGCGCGGAAGTGACGTTGCTAGTTAGGTAAGCCTTAACTAGCTTGCATCGTGCGCGGACTGGCTCCCTGCGCCAGGGCCCATCCTAGTTCGGCGTGCCCGGCATGAGCAGAGCGACCGTCACATGCGCTCCAGTCCGGTTCTTCTGACGCCAATAACGCGTCCGTCCAGACGCGCCGCTCACTCAACCGATCGAGGAGAATCAACCGGACAGGACGGGGGGGGTCCGCCGGCATCCTCAGCGCATGACGCGCCCCGTGAGCGCCGCTCGGACCTCGGCAACGATCCGCTCGGGCTCCTTCCATACGGTTTCGGGTACGTACCGTAGGCAGAGGTAGCCCCGCAAGGTCGCCGCATTGTTCCGCGACCGGTCTCGCCGCACGGACGCTCGGTCGCTGTGATACGCCACCCCATCGATCTCGACAATGAGGAACCCGGCAATAAGGAAGTCGACGCGACCAACTCCCGGCACGAAGGCCTGGGGTTCAACATCCACGCCCAATTCGCGCGCTATCTCCACTAGTAGGAGGAGGGCCTCGGCCTCCGGCAGCGACTCGACCCGAGGATCGGCCCGGCGAAGCGTGGCAAGGGCCCGGCCGGATTTGCGTGCCAAGAGGTCCTCCTCGAGGAGCTCAATCCGAAGGCCGTGCGCCCTGACGGCCGACGCAACAAGCGGAACGGCGGCGTTGTCGGGGAGGCAGCGGAGGGCGTGGAACACGACGTCCTCAACGGCCGCCAAAGGGAGGGTGTGGTGTGCGGGGTAGCGGAGGCCGCGGTGCAAGAGCGGGGTCGCGGGGCCCGAAGTCCCGCGCAGGTATCCATGGGGGCAACCGAGATGGACCTGCCGCGGAGCGTTGAGGAGCCAGAGTCCGTAGTCCCGTGCAGCCGACGCGCAGCTGACTACTCCGTTGTGCATGATCGCCGCAAGGTAATCCCGCCGACAGTCGGGCGTCGCGTAGACACCTCGCTTTGGTCTGGCAACGTGCCTGGAGAGAAAGGCCAAGTCGCCCCGCCCTAGCCCGACGTCAAGAAGCGTCTTGGCGCGAGCGACACCGCCGAGCGACTGAAGGAGCTGAAGAGGGTCCATCCCCCAAGCAGTTCACGTCATCCACGGCCGCGGGGAAGCTGGCCGACCCGTGTGGACAACACGCCCATTCCGCCTCTCGGGGAGGGCTATTCCGGCCTGCCGGCGCGCGCGATCCTGTCCGATTCACGGACCCCGGAACCGTGTTCCGGCGGGACACGCCGCGTTTCGACCGGTCGAGGAGAATCAACCGGACAGGGGCGCGGGACGGCACGGACGCGGGGCAGGCGGGGGCACGGGCCGGTAGTCAGGCGCGCGGCTCAGGCGCCAGGCTTGAGGAGCCCGACAGTTTCAACGTGGTGCGTGTGCGGGTACAGGTCGAACGCGCGCAGCCACTCGAGGGTCCACCCGGCCTCGCGGAACCAGCCGAGGTCCCGAGCGAAGGACGCGGGGTCACACGCCACATAGGCAAGCCCGCGAGGCGCGGCCGCCACGAGCTGCCGGACGACCTCGCGGCCGGCCCCCGCGCGCGGCGGGTCGAGGATGACTGCGTCGAACTGCTCCCCCGCCCGCTGCCGCAGGACCCGTTCGACCCGGCCTTGGACGACGTCGACGTGCCGCTGCCGCTTGAACGTCCGCCTGGCGTCCCGGCTCGTCCCGGGCGAGCCCTCGACCGAGAGGACTGAACCGGTCTCGCCGACGATCGACGCGAGCGGTGCCGTGAACAGCCCCGCTCCCGCGTAGAGATCGGCCGCCGAACCGCCGTCGCCAAGCACCGGACGCACCGCATCGAGGACGGCGCCCATGAGCGTCTCGGGGGCGCGGCGGTGGATCTGCCAGAAGCCCTCTCCCGTGACGGTGTAATGGAATCCCCCAGCCTCCTCGGCGACGGAACCACGCCCCCGGAGGGTCAGCGGCGCCCCACCCGTCGGGTCGACGACGCTCACGGACGCCTCGCCGTCGATGGCATCGAGCAGTTCGCGCAGTCGGGCCGACGGGACGTCTTCTGACAGGGTGAGCACCACGAGCGGCGCGGTTCCGGCCGCAGGCGCCGCGACCTCGACGCGCGCGACGCCCGTGAGATCGGCATCCCACAGGCCAAGCCGGCCGATCGGAGGCACGGCGAGGGGCATGTCACTCACGGCGACGGTCGCCTCGGATCGGTGGGCGTGCATCGCGAGGTGCCCCGAGGCGTCCACGGCGAAACTGCACCGCGTGCGCCAGTGGAGGCCGTCGTCGTCCGCGCCCTCGGCGCCGGGTCCGCCGACGGGAACAGCTTCGACGTCGACCTCGAGCTCGAGGTGCGCGAGCCGCGACAGCTGCTCGCGCACCACCGCGCCCTTGAGCCGGCGCTGCTCGGCGAGCTCGATGTGGCCGAACTCGGCACCGCCCACGGGGAGCGTCCCCGCGGCGTAGGCGGCGGGGGCATCGGCGGGCGCCCAAAAGTGCGGACGACGCGCGGGCGAGGGCTCGAGCACCTCGACGACGTCGGCGCGCCAGAAGCGCTTCCCCTCCTCGGACTCCGTGAGCCGGGCGCGAACGAGCTCGCCCGGGATGCCATGCCGGACGAAGATCACGCGCCCCTCGTGCCGGGCCACCGTGTGCCCGCCGTGGGCGATCGGGCCGAGCCTGAGTTCGAGTGCTCCGCTCACAGCTCCTGCAGCTTCCGTGCGTCCTCGGAGGACTTGAGCTGCCACGGGACGCTCGCGACCATGACGCCGGGCTCGAAGTGCAAGCGCGCCTTGATGCGCAGCGCTGTCTGGTTGTGCACGAGCTGCTCCCACCACTTTCCGACCACGTACTCCGGGATGTAGACGACGATCAGATCTCGCGGCGACTCACGGCGCATCCCGTTGATGTAGTCGAGGAGCGGTGTCACGGTCTCGCGATACGGGCTCGCGAGCACCGTGAGCGGCACCGGGATGTCGAGCGTCTCCCAGTCCTCGACGGTCTGCGCGGTCTCCTCGGGGCTGATGTCCACGGTCACGGCGTCGAGCCGCGAGGGCCTCGAAGCCCGAGCGTAGGCGAGCGCCCGCAGCACGGGCTTGCGCACATGCGAGACGAGGAGGACGGCGTGCACTCGGCTCGGCAGGGCTCGCGCCGAGGCGTCATCGCCGACTGCGAGCTCGCGCGCCACGTTGTCATAGTGCCTGCGGATGCTCCACATGATGAGGAACAGGACGAACATCGCGAGGATCGCGATCCACGCCCCGTGCTCGAACTTCGTGATCAGCACGATGACGAGCACGGTCGCCGTCATGCCGAAGCCGATCGAGTTGACCACGCGCGAGCGCATGATGCGCTGGCGGGCCGAGCGGTCCTTGACCCGCTGCAGCTCACGGGTCCAGTGCCGGATCATGCCGAGCTGGCTGGACGTGAACGAAACGAACACGCCCACGATGTAGAGCTGGATGAGCTTCGTGACGTCCGCGTCGAACGCGATGATGAGCACGAGGGCGCCCGCCGCGAGGGCGAGCACGCCGTTGCTGAAGGCGAGCCGGTCACCTCGTGTGCGCAGCTGCCGCGGCAGGTAGCCGTCCTGCGCGAGGATCGAGGCGAGGATCGGGAAGCCGTTGAAGGCCGTGTTGGACGCGAACACGAGGATGACGCCGGTCGCCGCGACGACGATGTAGAAGGCGACGCTGCCGCTTCCGAACACCGCGTCGGCGATCTGGCCGATGGCTGGGGTCTGGACGTAGTCCGTGGGAAGCGGGTGGCCGTTCCGCAGGAGCTCGGATGCGGGATCCTGCGCGAGGTGGACGTGCGTCGCGTTCGCGAGGAACAGGATGCCCGCGAGCATTCCGGCCGCGACGACGCCGAGAAGGAGGAGCGTCTTCGCCGCGTTCGCGCTCTTGGGCGGCCGGAAGTTCGGCACGCCGTTGCTGATGGCCTCGACGCCGGTGAGGGCCGCGGCGCCCGAGGAGAACGCGCGCAGCAGGAGGAAGCCGCCCGCGAGTCCCACGAGGCCCTGGTTGAACTCCGAGGACGGCACGATCTGGAACTCCGAGCTCGCCGCGGGGTGCAGGTTGCCCGTGAGGAACTGAACGAGGCCAACGAGCGTCATGCCGATGATCGACACCATGAAGATGTACGTCGGCGCCGCGAAGACCGTGCCCGCCTCTTTCACGCCGCGCAGATTGACGAGCGCGAGGACCAGGACGCCGACCACGGCGATGACTGACTGCTGCCCCTCGAACGCGGGGATCGCCGTCGTGAGATAGTTCGCCGCGGAGGACATCGACACGGCGACCGTGAGCACGTAGTCGACGAGGAGGGCCGACGCGACCGTGAGCCCCGCGAACCGGCCGAGGTTCGTGGTCGCGATCTCGTAGTCGCCGCCGCCGGACGGGTAAGCGTGGACGTTCTGGCGGTACGACGCGACGACCGTGAGCAGGACGAGCATGACGGCGATGCCCACCCACGGCGAAAGAGCGACGGCGCCGACGCCCGCCAGGGCGAGGGTGAGGAGGATCTCGTCCGGCGCGTACGCGACCGAGGAGAGCGCGTCCGAGGCGAAGATCGGCAGCGCGATCCGCTTGGGCAGGAGCGTGTGGCTCAACCTGTCGTTGCGGAACGGACGCCCGACGAGCACCCGTTTGACCGCGTTGAGTATCTGCAGCACTCTGACACGGTATGCGCTCCAGCGCGGCATGTCATAGTCCGTCCCCTGCGCCGCGGCCCGCGGGCCTGTCGCAGATTGGGTAGATTGGGCCTGTGGCTCATTACGTGATCATGGGGTGTGGGCGCGTCGGCGTGTCCCTCGCCCACACGCTCGAAGACTCGGGCCACTCGGTGGCCATCATCGACCAGGACGACCGCGCCTTCCGGCGCCTCCGCCGCACGTTCGGAGGTCGAAAGGTCACGGGGATCGGCTTCGACCGCGAGACGATGCGGCAGGCGGGCATCGAGGAGGCGTACGCCTTCGCGGCTGTCTCGAGCGGCGACAACTCGAACATCCTCGCGACGCGCGTGGCCCGCGAGACGTTCCACGTGCCGCACGTCGTGGCGCGCATCTACGACCCCGGCCGCGCCGAGATCTACCAGCGCCTCGGAATTCCGACTGTCGCCGCCGTCCGGTGGAGCGCCGATCAGGTGCTGCGTCGCATCCTCCCCGAGGCAGGCATCGCGGGTGACTTCCGGGACGCCTCGGGGCGACTCGTCCTCACCGAGGTGGACCTCGACCCCGCATGGCTCGGCCACCCGGTGGCGGCGATCGAGAAGGCCGCTCCGGTGCGCGTCGCGTACCTCACGCGCTTCGGCGAGGGCATCCTGCCGGTCCCCGGGACGAGCTACCAGGAGGGCGACACCGTCCACGTCATGATGCGCCTCAACGACTCGTCAGAAGTGGCCCGCCTGCTCGCGGCGCCGCCCGCCAAGGAGGGCATGTGAAGGTCATCATCGCCGGCGCCGGGAGCGTCGGCTCGTCGATCGCGCGTGAGCTCCTCGCGCACCGGCATGAGGTGCTCCTCATCGATCCCAAGCCCGAGGTGATCGGGCGCAGCGGCCTCCGCGGCGCGAAGTGGCTCATCGGCGACGCGTGCGAGCTCTCGACGCTCAAGGAGGCCAAGGTCGACGAAGCTGACGTCGTCGTGTCGGCGACCGGCGACGACAAGGTGAACCTCGTGGTGTCCCTCCTCGCCAAGACCGAGTTCGGCGTGGGGCGCACGGTGGGGCGCGTCAACAACCCGAAGAACGACTGGATGTTCGACGGTTCGTGGGGCGTCGACGTCGCCGTCAACACGCCGCGGCTCATGACGGCGCTCGTCGAGGAGGCTGTGGAGATCGGCGACGTCGTGCGCCTGCTCACGCTCCAGACCGGCGTGGCGTCGCTCGTCGAGTTCACGGTCCCGCAGCACTCCGACCTCATCGGCCGAACGGTCGGCCAGATCCAGTGGCCCGCGGATGCGACGCTCGTCGCGATCCTGAGGGACCAGGCGCCCATCACGCCGAGCGTCGACGACGTCGTGGACCACCGCGACGAGCTGTTCTTCGTGACAACGATCGCGGCCGAGGAGGAGCTGCGCGCGCTCCTCGCCCCGGGAACCGAAGAGGACGCGGACGAGCTGCGCTCCGACGAGGGCGAGGACGACGGCTTCGACGGTTGACGGCGCGGGTGCGCGGACGACGCGCGGTCAGGCCCGCGCGTCGTCCGCTCGCTCGGTGCCCGGGAGCGGGCGCGAGACGAGCCATGCGAGCCAGATTCCCAGCGCGTAGAGCGGCACGCCGAGGATGAGCCGCATCGCCCCGAGGGCGACGACGCCCGCGTCGCCCATGAGGTATAGCGGTACCTCGACGACGAGGCGCAGCGCGAGGACGGCGACCATGATCCACGTGCCGAGACGGTACTGCCGCGCGCGCTGCGGATCCTGGCGCCAGTGCACGCCCTCGTTGCGCAGGAAGCCGAAGACCACACCCATGAGCGGCCAGCGCACCGCCACGGAGACGGCCAGCGCGACGATATACGCGGCGTTCGTGATGAAGCCCGTGATGTAGAAGTCCTGCGCCTTGCCCGTGAAGAGGGCGAGCGCCGCGGACACCGCGATGCCGACGACGCCGGCAAACGCCTGGGTGGGCGTCGTGCGGCTCGCGAGGCGCACCACGACGAACACCGCCGCGACCACAATCGCGAGGACGATCGGCAGGACGAGCTCGCGGACGATCGTGAACGCGACGAGGAACACGAGGCCCGGGAGGATGCTCTCGAGCACGCCACGGATCCCGCCCGCGCTCCGCAGGACGTCGATCCGGCCGTCGTCGTGCCGGTGGAGGCCCGCCTTCGCGGCGTACGCCGCCGCAAGGTCGGCAACTCCGGGTTCGCGCTCGCGCCCTCCCTCGGCAGGGGGCCGGCTCTCGGGTTCCATGTCAGTCCTCCTTGGCAAGGATCTCGTAGCGCGGGTTGTACATGGTGGGTTCGCCGTGCCGCGTGGACAGCATGCCGGAGAACCGCAGGAGCGTGCTTGCCCCGATCCCGGGAATCTGCTGCCGCCCGAGCCAGATGAGCCGGATGGCCGGGCCTCGCCCGGGGCGCGCCGCGTCCGCCGATTCGATGACCGCGCTGAAGCTCGGGGCCACGGACGGCGAAACGAACGTGACCGAGCGGATGACGCCCTCCCCCGCGACATACCCCCGAGAAGGGAGGTTCAGGAAGTCGAGGGGCGCGGGGACGGGGCTGTCAGCCAAGCTGGGTGATCTCCGGGCCGCGCTCGGGCGACGTCGGGGCGTGCACGCCGTTCTCGGTCTGCTCGGACTGGCCCGGCTCGACCGGGAGCCGGAGGGGAAGGAGCTCACTCGGCGGGAGTGGGGACTCGCCGCGGTCCACGACGACCGAGCGGAAGAGTTCCTCGAGTTCCTCGGCGGCCGCGCGGTCCATGACCGCGTTGCCGGAGATGACGCCGCGCAGGAACCAGCGCGGCCCGTCGACGCCCATGAAATGCGCCACGCGGTAGCCGCGGCGGCCGTCCGCGGTCGAGGTGGGAAGCTTGGCGACGAGCTCGGGGCCGAAGCTGCCCTCGACCTCCTCGACGGTGCCGCCCTGGCTCGCGACGGACTGGGCGATCTGGGCGCGGATTTCTCCCCAGAGCCCTTCGGTGCGGGGGGCGGCGAACGCCTGAACTTGGAGGCTCGATCCGTTGAGGTCCATCGTGACCGCGACGACGCGACGCGTGGCCTCCTCGACCTCGAGGCGGATCTGGAGCCCCTCGACGGGGCGGATGAGGAGCGCGCCGAGGTCAACGTAGCCCACGGCCGCGTCCCGCTCGCTGGCGTCGAACGGCCCCTTGGCGGCCCGGCCGTAACCGCTCTTGTCGGGCTCGGGGTTGCGCTCGGCGACACCGAGGACCGACGGGTCCTCGGCAGTCAGCTTGGCGTTCTTGCCACGTCCGAACAGCACGTCAACTACTCCTTAAGTCAGCCGTCCAGGGCGCAACCGGTTGCGCGAGCCCCGTGACGTGCAGGCACTAGTGCGCCGTGAATCCCCCGGTGGAGCCGAAGCCGCCGGTCCCCCGCGCCGACTCGGAGAGCGAGCCAACGGAGACAAATCGCGCGTACTCGACGCGCTGGATTACCATCTGGGCAATTCTATCGCCGCGACGCAGGCTCAGTGTCTCGCGCGCGTCCGTGTTCAGCAGCGTCACGGCGATCTCCCCGCGGTAGCCCGCGTCGACGGTGCCGGGCGCGTTGACCACGGTGAGGCCGTGCCGGGTCGCCAGGCCGGAGCGGGGGTGGATGAGTGCCACATACCCGAACGGGAGGGCAATGCTCACCCCCGTCGGCACGAGGAGTCGCTCGCCGGGGGCGAGCGAGAAGTCGATGCGTGAGCACAGATCCGCGCCCGCGTCGCCTGGGTGAGCGTACGACGGCGCGGGGAGACCGTCGTCGAGCATCACCACTTCGATGTCCAGAGAAGGCTGCCATTCCTGGGCGGACACGGCGCTGGCCACGGAACCGTCGGTCGTCTGGGCTGCAGTCACCTACCCACTGTATCGGCTTGCGCCCCTGGCCCGCGGCGCCGGCTTTGGCGCTCCGTGCGCGAGGTGGAAAGCTGGGCACATGCCTGATTCGCCGTCTCCTCAGCCCCTCGCGTCCGCGGACCGCCTTTACAGCGAGAAGCTGTGGCCCTCGTGGTGGGTCTGGATCGTGGTGCTCGGCATCTCGGCCGCGTGCATCCTCGTGCTCGCCCCGATCAGTGTCGCGGCGGGGTTCACGGGCGCGGTCGTCGTGTTCCTCGTGCTGAGCGGCATCCTCGTGGCGACGACGCCGGCTGTCGTCGTGACGGCCCGCGAGCTCCGCGCCGGCCGCGCGGTGCTCCCGCGGGAGTTCGTCGCCGCGGCGGAGGGTTTCGCCGGGGACGAGGCGACCGCCGAACGCGGTGTGCGGCTCGACGGCCGGGCCTATCTCTGCATCCGGGGATGGATCAATCCTGTGGTCCGCGTGGATCTCTCCGACCCCGAGGACCCGACCCCTTACTGGCTTGTATCGACGAGGCGGCCAGAACGGCTCGTCGCCGCTCTGGCCGCCTCGAAGGGCTGAGCCGGGCTCAGCCTCTGTGCGCGGTGCGCTTTCGTGCGGGGGCTCAGCCCTCGCACTCCTTGCAGTAGTAGAGCCCGTTCTTCTCGCGGGCGATCTGGGACCGGTGTCGCACCAGGAAGCACGACGCGCACGTGAATTCGTCCGCCTGGGCGGGCAGGACACGCACGAGCAGCTCCTCGCCGGAAAGGTCGGCACCGGGGAGCTCATAGCTGTCCGCGGCCTCCGCCTCATCCTCGTCCACCGAGGCGGACTGCTTGTCCGTGCGCCGCGTCTTCAGCTCTTCGATCGAATCCTCGTTGAGCTCTTCTTCGTTCTTGCGCGGCGCATCGTAGTCGGTCGCCATAGTTATTCGTTCACGCTCCGGTTACTCGCTTCGTCACGTGGCCACTCCACGTAGTCCACTCTCTAACGCACTCGGCCCCCATTTTGTGCCCAGTGACGGAGAGATTGTTCCCGATCGGAGTCCGAAATGCCACTCGTGAACTCGGGAAGTCGCGGCACACCGAGCGAATGCCCTGTAATCCGGGCCCAGAGATGGCATTGTTCTGTGGAGGACTAGGCAAGCTGGAGGCTTCAATGCGGGAGCAACCGCAGGACAATCTGCAGGAACTTCGCCTCGTCGGCGTGCACGACGACGGGCAGCACCTTCTGCTGAGCGCCGGGTCGGGCGCGCATTTCCGGCTCCCCCTTGACGAGGCCCTGCGCCGGGCCATCTCGCGCCCCGCGCCGCAACGCCTCGCGACCTCCGGCGTCACGAACATGACTCCCCGCCAGATTCAGGCCGAGATCCGAGCCGGCGCGACAGCGGAGAGCATCGCGGAATCCTCCGGGATCCCGCTCGCCCGGATCCAGCGCTTCGAGTCACCCGTGCTCGCGGAGCGCGAACACGTGGTCCGGCTTGCCCAAGCCTGCGAAGTCGGCATCACTCCCCCGGCGCACTCGGCGTTCGCGGCAGAGTTCGGCGAAGGCCCGGCGCGCCTCGGCGACATCGTGTCGCATCGGCTCGCGGTCTACGGCGTCAACGCTTCGCGGGTCGAATGGGACTCGTGGCGCCGCCGGGACGGCCTGTGGACCGTTGTGGCCCGCTTCGACCTTCCGGACGGGACGCCCGCCTCCATCGGCGAGGAGCCGCCCGCCACGTGGACCTACAATCCGGTGCGTCGGAGCGTCGCGAACGCGAACCGCTGGGCACAGCAGCTCAGCGAGCTCGAGACCCTCGAGGGGCCCACGTCGCCGCGCCGGCTCTCGATCGTCGACCGCCCGTTCGACGTCGAGGAGGAGCCGAGGCCCACCGAGCAGCCCGACACCGAGCGGCGCGATCCGGAGACAGACCTGCTCGACATGCTTCGCGCCCGCCGCGGGCAGCGGCTCGGCGTCGACGAGAACGCGGACGACGCCCTCGCCCTTCTCCTCACGCAGGGCATCCCCGCGGCCCACCCGCGCCCCGCTGACGCCCCAACCGAGCGGCCGTCGCGGCACGCCGATGGGGGTGCCGAGCGGCCCTCGCGCCATCCGGACAGCGGCCAAGAGCGGCCCTCGCGTCAGGACACCGAGCACGACGACGAACCTCGCCCGCGGCGCCTCGAGCCCGTCCGCGATGGCATCACCTCGCTCTTCCCGCGAATCCCCCGCGCCGACGACTCCGGTCGCTCGCCGGAGGACAGCCATCTGAGACTCGCGCCCGGGCTGAGCACGGC
>NZ_JBKZWT010000072.1:0-15229 GCF_047759905.1 Sinomonas sp. G460-2
CGAGCAGGAGGAGCTGGCGCGCCGAGCGGAGCAGCCGCTCCCCGGCCGGGGTGGGCCGCACTGGCTTGAGCCGGCGCACGAGCACGCTGCCCACCGAACGCTCGAGCGCCTTGATCCGCTGGCTCACGGCCGACGGCGTGAGCCGCAACTCGCCTGCCGCGGCCTCGAACGTCTCGAAATCGACGACGGCGGCGAGCGCCCTGAGCTGGTCGAGTTGCATGAAGAGATTCTAATGGAGATGCAAAAATAGTAAATTGATCTTTAGATTTTCTCGGCCTACCGTCGAAGGGTGATCGCCGCACTTGCCCCCTTTCTCACCGGCCTCGGAGCTGGCCTCGGACTCATCGTCGCGATCGGCGCCCAGAACGCGTACGTGCTGCGCCAGGGCATCCGCCGCGAATGGATCCTGCCGGTGGTGCTCGTGTGCGTGGCGAGCGACGTGCTGCTCATCTTCGCCGGCGTGGGCGGCGTCGGCGCGGCAGTCCAGGGGGCGCCTGTTCTGCTCGGCGTGATCCGCTGGGTCGGGGCCGCGTTCCTTGTGGCCTACGGCCTCTTCGCGGCGCGGCGGGCGCTGCGGCCCGGGGCCCTCGTGGCGGCCGAGGCCTCGCGCGGCAGCGCGACGCTGTGGTCTGCAGCGGTCACGGCCCTCGCGCTCACGTGGCTCAACCCGCACGTCTACCTGGACACGCTCGTACTCCTCGGATCGCTCGCGAACTCCCAGGGTAAGGACGGCCGCTGGCTCTTCGGCGTCGGCGCGGCCGCGGCGAGCGCGCTGTGGTTCCCGCTCATCGGCTTCGGGGCGCGCGGGCTTACGGGCTTCTTCGCGCGGCCCGCGTCGTGGCGGGTGCTCGACGGCTGCGTCGCCGTGCTCATGCTGACGCTCGCCGTGCTCCTCGCGACCGGCGGCTAGGCCCCCGGCTCAGACCGCGGTCTCGAGCGGAGGGGCGCCCACGCTCCAGACCGGGGCCCAGAGCCGGCCCGTGCCGAAGTCCTCCACGAGCTGCGCCGCGGCGCTGTTGAGCCCGCGGGCCGGATCGGGCGCCATGAGGAGCGCGGAGATCCCGGCGTCCGCGAGCGCGTCCTCGGCGGCCTCGCGATACGTCACGCCCAGCCGGGGGTCGAAGAGCTGGAGCTCGCCGTCGAGCCAGACCACGCGGTCGATCCCGCTCGTCGCAACGAACTCGAGGACGGCGTCGATCTTCCACCAGCCGGTCTCGTCGGTTGTGGGGCAGAGGAAGCAGGCCTGCGGGAGGAGCCCGATCACGTTCAACATCTCGCGGCTGCTAGGCCTGGCGAACAGAGCGCGACGGCGGGCCACCGAGCTCATGCGCCACAGGGCCGCCGCGCCCGTTCCCCGAGAAGCTCCAAGGTGCCGCGCATCGGCCACAAGCGCTAGTCCTGCCATGAATAGGGTCCCCTTCTGACGGACACAGACGGCTCGCGCTACCGCCCGTGCCGAGCGTCCTCAGCATGGCCTGTCAACTGCGCAGTTCCTATCATTAGACATGTAAATTGACATGTAAAGTGGCGAATATATGTGCGAACGCGAGGGAAGTCACCTTCTCGCCGACTCAAGTCACCTTCGGGCGCAGAAGGCCCCTTGAGGGTGACTTATCGCCGAGGAGGCGACTGCGCTTAGCAACGAGGTAACTCCCCGCCGGCCGGGACGGCTGCCGAGCGGAACGCGGGCGGGAAGAGCTCTTCGGGCCCGCGCCTCAGGATGTCTCGCTCGGAGTACGCGAGCCGCATCCGCTCGAAGAGCTCTTGCGCCCGTGAGCGCAGCGCCTCCACGTCGACCCCCAGGACGTCGCCGTCCATCGCCACTGTTTGGCCGGCCACGACGGTCATGCGCACGTCGCGCGCGGAACCGCTCATGACCACGGTCCTCAGCGGATCGTCCACGACCCCCAGCCGCACATCGGAGAGGTCGATCGCGACGAGGTCCGCTTGGGCGCCCGGAGCGAGCCTCCCCAGATCGGTGCGCCCGAGTGCGGAAGCCCCGCCGAGCGTCGCGGCCCGAAAATAGTCCGGGATACTCCCCGCGTCGAGCCGTCCGGTCACAACCTTGGCCAGGCTGCTGCCCACGTCCATGCCGCGGATCAGGTCCGGCGGGAAGCTGTCCGTGCCCAGCGCGATCCCGACTCCCGCGTCGCGGTAGCGGTCGAAGGAGCGGAGCACCATGCCGTAGTGCAGCGACGTGAGCGGGCAATGGACGATCGCGACGCCCGCCTCCGCGAGCATTGCCAGTTCAGCGGCGGTCGGCGAGGCGTGCCCGGAGTCTCCTGACCCTCCCCACCCACCCGAACCGAAGATCGCGTGCGGCACGAGCAGCCGGCATTCCAGGAGCCCTGCATCGCGGAGGAGCTCGAGGGGCCACGCGCCGCGGTGCCGCCGGAGGAGCTCGAGCTCGAGGAGTCCCTGCATCGCGTGCAGGCGCACGGGCACATCCCGCTCTAGCGCGGCCTTCGCGACGGCCCGCATGAGCTCGGGTGTGAGGGTCTCGATGCGGCACGGGAGGAGCGCGCCGCGGAGGAGGCCGTCGTCGAGCCCTTCGACGTAGTCCAGGAACCGGAGGGCGTCAGCGAGCCCGGAAACGCCCTGATCCTCGTCCCACAGGACGTCGCGCTGCCCGTCCTCGCCCACCGCATGGACACCCGAACGGAAGCTCGGCCCGACATAGGCCCGGATCCCGACGCGTCGCGCCGCATCGGCGATCGCCACGGCATCGTCGAACGTCTCAGCCCACGAGCTGTGCACCTCGGAGGCGATCGGCATGCAGGTCGTGATGCCGTGGAGGACCAACTGGGCGAGGGCGTACTCGCGGATCACGCGACGCTCCTCGAGCGTGAACACGTCCCGTCTCCCGACCTCGAAATACGTCTCCGACCACTGGAGGCCCGGCGCCGTCTCTGGCGGGGCCCACGAGTCGAGGAGCGCGTGGTCGATGTCCGCGAGCGCGTCGAGGTCGATGAACCCCGGGGCTAGCAGAGCGTTGCCGAGGTCCACTTCGCGATCGGCCGGGCCGTCCCAGCCGGGCCCGACGTGGATGATCCTCTCGTCCTCGTAGGCGACCGACGCGTCGCGGTGGAGGACGTGATCGGCTCCGTCGAAGCCGATCACGTACCTCGCATGGAGAACCGTCCGCACCGCTGCCTCAGCCCTGGGCGGGGACGGCGCGGCGCTCGACGCGCACGAGGGCGGACCTCAGGTGCTCGGCGCTGCGCCTGATGAAGTCCTCGCCATCGTACGGCTGCGCGCGGAACTCCTCGATGGTGGGCACCTCGCCGCGCTGCGCCCGCGCGTCGTAGTCCCGCGCGAGGCGGAAGAGCGCCGCGACCTCGTCCGGATCGAGGTCTGGGTGCAGGGCGCTCCAGGCATCGTCCGAGAGGCCGATCGGCATCTGCATGGTCGGTGCGGCCGGCTCGATCGACGCCCACAAGTCGGGGCTGTGCTCCCACAGGGCGCCGAGCACGCCGTCCCAGTCGATCACGCCAAGCCCGCACGGCGAGAAGCTGCGGGCCAAGCCGAAGTCGGTGATGGCGAGGACCGAATCCCTCAGGTGCGTGGCTCGCACGTAGGGCGCGGCGCGGCGTGCGGCCGCGACCGGATCCTCGCCGCGGGCCAGGACGTTGGCCGTGTCGAGGGTGATGCCCAGAACATCGGGTCCCACGGATTCGACGAGCCGCACCACCTCGTTCGTGGTGATCTCCTCGTGCGTCTCGATGTTGATGTGCACGTCGAGGTCGCGGGCGGCCGGGGCGAGCTGGTGGAGGAACTTCTCGATCGCGGCGAGCTGGTCCGGCCACGGCGCGTCGGTGCGGAACCGGTCGTTCGCGTAGTAGCCGGGGAGATTCGGCTTGTAGTTGCCGCACGCGGCCCAGAGTTCGCCGCAGTCGGCACCCTCGCGGCACGCCTCCATGAGCCTCACGATGCCCCGCGTGTAGTCGCCTTCGCCGAGGACCCGGACCTCGGGCGCCTCCGCCGCCGCGTACGGGTTGACCTTCGCGAGCCCCATCTGGAGGTACAGGCCGAGGGCGTCCGCGTGCCGGCGCACTTCCCGGAGCACCCCGCGGTCGAGGGTCGGCGTGATGTCGAGGACCGTGCGGAAGTACACGCCCTCCATGCCGAGGGCCTTCGCGTGGTCGAGGATCTCCAACGGCGTGTGGTTCGCGGCCCCAGGGATCTTGCGGCCGTCGACTCCGATCTTCATGTCTTCTCCTAGTGAACAGGTGTCATGGTGAGCCGCCCCGCGGCGGATGTGAGCCGGCCTACCGGCCCCAGTCCGCGAGGCGGAAGTTGGGCGCGTAGGCGAAGTGCTTGACGTCCGGGTTCACGACCGCGGTGAACTTCGCCCGGTAGAGGATGATCGTCGGCGAGTTCTCGAGCCACTTCTGCACGAGGGCGTCGACGATGGGCTGCTGGGCCGCCGGATCGGCCGTGTTGTTGAGCTGGTCGAGGAGCGGCGTGGTCCCCGGGATGCAGATGTGCTGGTTGTTCGTCGCCGCGCCGCACGTGAGCTTCTTGCGCAGCTCGTAGCCGCCGATCGGGGTGCTGTTCTCGAACAGGAGCGCGGACTGGTACTTGCCCTGGTTGAACAGCGTCGTGAAGTCCGCCGGGGGCTTCGCGTCAATGTTCACGGTGACCCCGATCTGCTGCCACGCGGATTGGAGCAGCGTCGCGATGTCGGAGACGCCGGGGGCCGTCGGGTTGATCATGAGATCGAGCGTCGGCGAGCTCACGCCGGACTCCGCGATGAGCTGCTTCGCCTTGCCGAGATCGTAGGTCCGCGCGGGCTCGAGCGCCGCGTTGTAGCCTGCCATCCCGGGGACCACGGGTCCGTAGTACGAGTCTCCGTAGCCGTAGGCCACCTTGTTGATGATGTCGGTGTACGGGACCGCGTACGTGAGGGCCTCACGGAACTTCACGTTGTTCGTGAGCGGGCCCTGGTAGTTCATGGACACCGTCACGGGGGTCGGGCTGTCCGCCGTGATGACCTTGCAGCACGACTGCGTGCTGAGGTTCTTCACGGCCTGCGGGGGCAGGCCCAGGGTGACGTCGGCCTCGCGGCTCTGCGCCTGCACCTGCAGGGTCGGGACCGCGGTGATGAAGTTGACGCGAACGGTCGGCTCGAGCGCGGGTGTCCCGTAGTAGTTGGGATTGCGCGTGAGCACGGCGTGGTTGCCCGGCACGTACTCGGAGAGGACGTACGGGCCGCTGCTGCTCGCCGTGTGGCTCTGGAGCCACTGGTTCGGCGAGTTTGCCTGCACGCCGCCGTTGGCCTCGATCTCCTTGGGGTCGTAGATCGAGCCGCGGCTCTGACCAAGGCTGTACAGGATGGCGGGATAGGGCTGGCTCATATGGACGACGACGGTAGTCGCGTTGGGTGCCTCGACGCCCGTGATGAGCGGGGGCTGGGTGATGCCGAGCTGGAGCGAGAGCGCGCCGCACGCACCGATCTTGAGCGTGCGGTCGAGTGAAAACTTGACCGCCGCCGCGTCGAGCGGGTCCCCGTTGGCGAACTTCTTGTCAGGCTGGAGGGTGAACGTGTACGTCTTGCCGCCGTCGGAGACGTCCCACTTCGTCGCGAAGTCCGGCTGGACCTTGCTCGGGTCGGGGTCGATCTGGGTGACCCCGGGGCTCGTCTCGGTCGTGGCGAGCTTGACGAGCCGGCCGTAGAAGTTGCTCGCGAAGCTGTTCTCGTCGCCGGGACACGAGAACGCGGGGTCGAGGCTCGTGATGTTCGTCGCCCAGTTGACCGTGAACGGTCTGTTCGCGGTCGGGGCGCTTGCGGAGCTCGGCGCACTGCACGCCGAGAGGGCGCCGGCGGCGAGCGCGAGCGCCGCACCGATCGAGGCGCGCCACAGGGGGCGCGCAGGCTGAGTTCGTGCCATGGGTATTCCTTCCTAGCCTCGGGTGTTGGTCCACGGGTTCGACGGGGATTCAGGGGTGGTGGCGCCGAGCGACGCCGCGACGGACGCCTGCAGCTCGCCGGGGAAATGGCAGGCGACCTGGTGCCCTGGGGCGACTTCACGGAGCACCGGCCGCTGGCTCGCGCACTCGGGCCGGTTCATGCCCACCGGGCATCGCGGCTGCAGCGGGCAGCCCGACCCGGGCTTCGCGCCCGCGGGGGCTGTGGTGCCCAGCGCCGTGCGGCGGCTAGCCATAACGTCCGGATCGGGGACGGGCGCGGCCATGAGCAGGGTCACGGTGTACGGATGGAGCGGGTTGTCGAAGATCTCCTGCGAGCTCGCGATCTCGACGATCTCGCCGAGGTACATGACCGCGATGCGATGGCACAGGTACTGCGCGACCGCGAGATCGTGGACGATGAACAGATAGGTGAGGTTCAGCTCCTTCTGGAGTTCCGTGAGCAGGTTGAGCACCTGCGCCTGCACCGACACGTCGAGGGCGGTTACGGGCTCGTCGAGCACCACAAGCTCCGGGTTGAGCACGAGTGCCCGCGCGATCGCGATCCTCTGGCGCTGACCGCCCGAGAACGCGTGGGCATTGCGCTCGGCCTGGGAGGCCGAGAGCCCCACGCGCTCAAGCATCTGCAGTGCCCGCTCGCGCCGCTTCGTCTCGTCCTTGAGCCCGTGCACGAGGAGCGGCTCCTCGACGAGCTCGCGGACGGACAACCGTGGATCCAGGGAGCCGTAGGGATCTTGGAACACCATCTGCATCCGCGCCCGGAGGTGGCGCAGCTCGGCCTTCGAGAGCGCCCGGACGTCGACGCCGTCGAACGTCACGGTGCCGGAGTCCGGCTCAGTGAGCCGCAGGACGCACGAGGCCGCGGTCGACTTCCCCGAGCCCGATTCGCCGACCAGGCCGAGCGTCTCGCCCCGCTTGACGTCGAAGGAGACTTCGCGGAGCGCCTTGACCTCGTTCGCGCGGCGCAGGCGCGCCCCGAGGGACTTCGAGCGGTAGGTCTTCGAGAGCTCGTGGACCTCGAGCAGCGGGCGGGGCCCGAGCTCGACGGCGCTGTCGGAGCCCAGGCGGGGCCCGCGCTCGACGGCGCTGCCGGAGCCCAGGCGGGCCGCGCTGTCACTATCGGGCGTACTCATCGCTCCTCCTCGTGAGTTCGAGCTGTCCGGCGAAGTGGCACTTCGCGAATTGGGTCCCGTGGGGTCCGTCGACGGCGACGACGGGCGGCTCGGTGCCGCGGCAGAGCGGGTTGCCCTTGCCGAGCGGGCACCTTGGCTCGAAGGAGCACCCCGTGAACGGCTGCGTGGGGTCGGGGAGCGTCCCCGGGATCGTCGAGAGCAGCCCCTCCTGGCGGCGGTCGGTGCGCAGCACGCACTTGAGCAGCTCGCGCGAATAGGGGTGCGCCGCCTGGGCGAACAGCGCGCGGCTCTCGCTCTCCTCGATGAGCTGCCCCGCGTACATGACCTTGACCGTGTCGCAGAAGCCCGCGACGATCCCGAGGTTGTGCGTGATGAGCATGAGCGCGGCGCCGCGGTCCGTCACGAGTCTGTCGAGGAGCTCGAGGACCTGGGCCTGGGTGGTGACGTCGAGCGCCGTCGTCGGCTCGTCGGCGATGACCAGCTCCGGTGAGTTCGCGAGCGCCATCGCGATGAGGACGCGCTGACGCATGCCGCCCGAGTACTGGTGCGGATAGTCGGACAGACGACTCGCCGCATTCGTGACGCCGACCTCGCCGAGGAGGTCGGCGGCCTGCCGCCGCGCCGCGCCCTTGCTGACGGGCAGGTGCGCGCGGATGTTCTCCACCATCTGCGAGCCGATCGTCCGGATGGGGTCGAACGCGCTCATCGGATCCTGGAACACGAGCGAGATGCGGCTGCCACGGATCTCGGAGAGCTTCCGGTCCGGGAGACCGCGGAGGTCAGTCCCGCCGAGGCGGATCTCGCCCGCCGTCACGCGTCCGGGCGGCTGGATCAGGCCCACGATGGACATCGCCATCGCGGACTTGCCCGAGCCGGACTCGCCGACGATCGCGAGGCGTTCGCGCCGACGGATCGTGAAGCTCACGTCGCGCACTGCTGCGACGGTCCCGCGGGCGGTCTGGAATTCGGTTCGCAGGCCCCGCACGTCGAGGAGGGTCTCCTGGTCGGCGGGGGCGGGGGTGGCGTCGATGGACATGGTGCTTGTGCTGCCTTCGGTGGTCATGTCACTTGGCTCCTGCCCGGATGCGGGGATCGACGGCGACGTACACGATGTCCGCGAGGAAGCTCACCGTCACGTAGAGGGTCGCGCTGAGCAGGATGACGCCTTGGACGACCGCGAAGTCCTTCTGCAGGATCGCGTCGACGGTCATCGAGCCAACGCCGGGCCAGCCGAAGACCTTCTCGACGAGCACGCTTCCCGTCATCGTCTCCGCCGTGAGCATCGCGGTGGCCGCGACGAGGGAGAGGAGCGAGTTCGGCACGGCGTGGCGCAGGAACACCGAGCCGCGCGTGAGCCCGCGGCTGCGGGCGACGACGATGAACGGCTCCCGCATCGTGTTGCGCAGTTGGGAGCGGAACAGCCGGCTCAGGAACGCGAACGGGCCGACGGCGATCGTGAGCGCGGGCAGAATAAGGTGCCGCGCGGCGTCAAAGAACGTCCCGAGCTGGCCGGACAGGAGCGAGTCCACCGTGTAGAAGCCCGTGATGGTTGGCGGCGGGGCGAGGCTCGGCGAAAGCCGACCCTCGGGTCCGGGGAAGAGTCCGAGATTCACGGACAGGAGCAGGATGGCCACGAGCGCGAGCCAGAACGGCGGGGAGCCCATCGCGAGCGAGGACGCGACGCGCAGCGAGACGTCCGCGCCGCGCTTCTTGCGGTAGACCGCGATCGCCGCGAAGACCGTCGCGAGGAGGACGGCCGTCACCACGCCCGTGACGCCGAGCTCGACCGTCGCGGGGAGCCGCGTCCGGACGAGATCGCTCACGGGCTGCCCGGTCGAATACGAGAAGCCGAGGTCGCCGTGGAACGAGGCCGAGATGTAGTTCCAGAACTGCTGAGGGAGCGGTGCGTCGAGGCCCATGGAGTGGCGCAGCGACGCTATCGTCGCGTCGTCCGCGAGCTCCCCGCCGACCAGGCGTGCGGGGTCGCCGGGCAGTTTGCGGAGGAGGAAGAAGGAGAAGAGGCTCGCGCCGAGGATGGTGGCGGCGGCGACCCCGAACCGTTTGAGGATGAGTTTGAGCATGAGGGGCTCCTAGTCCGCGACGATGTATTCGCCGCGCGGGTCGAGAAGCTCGCGCGCGCGGTCCGCGACGATGGTCGTGAGGGTCACGGCGATGAGGAGCACGAGGCCCGGGAACGCCGCGAGCCACCACTGGCCGGTGAGGAAGAACTGCTGGCCTTCGGTGATCATGGCGCCGAGTTCGGCCGTGGGCGGCTGGGCTCCCATCCCGAGGAAGCCCATCGCGGCGAGCGCGAGCACTGAGGCGCCGAACACGGCCGCCATCTGGAGCACGATCGTCGAGATGAGGTGCGGGAAGATGTGCCGGAAGAGGATCCGTGCCTGGCCCGCCCCGATCGCGTTCGTGGATTTGACGAAGTCGAGCGCCGCGATGCGCATGACCTCGCCGCGGATGGTCCGCATGTACCAGGGGAACGAGTGGATCGAGAGCCCGATCACCACTGCGGGGATCCCGGGCTTGAGCGCCATGACCACGGCCATCGCGAGCATGATCGAGGGGAAGCACAGGATCGAGTTCGTGAGCCACGTGAGGACCGTGTCGACCACACCGCCGAGCGCCCCAGCGAGGAGGCCCGTGACCGAGCCGAGCACCGCGCCGGCAACGACGACGACGGCGCCCGCGCCGAGCGAGGTCCGCGCGCCGTCGAGAACCCTCGCCAGCAGGTCGCGGCCCAGATTGTCGGTGCCGAGCGGATGATCGGCCGACGGCGCCGCGAGCTGAGCGGTGAGATCGGCGGCGTTGGCGTCGTAGTGCCAGAGGAACGGGCCGACGACGACGATGAGGGCGATGAGCGCGAGGCCCCCGAGGGCGCCGACGAGCACACGATCGCTCTGGACGATGCGGCGCCGGGCGGCGGCGATCCGCGGTTCAGCGACGGCTACTGCCATGATGACCTTCCGAAATCGTGTCGAGGACCTGACGGAGCCAGTGGGCGCTCTCGGCGAGCTCGTCCCGCCGCGCGAGGTGACCTGCGTCGTCGTCGTACGCAGCGAGGGGCGGGAGCCCGCCCGCGGCCGCGCGGCGTTCGCAGTCCACCGCGTGCCCGACGAGGACGGCGAGCTCGCGGGCCGTGACGTGCGGCTCGGCGTCGAACCACGCCGGGTCGAAGATGTCCAGGTCGAACCGCCCCGCGTGCTGTTCGAGGGTGAGGCGCCGCGCGGGAGACTGTTCGTCGAGCGTCCGCAGGATCGCCTCCCAGTCGAGGACGCCGGCGCCGCACGGGCGGAGGCGCCGGCGGAGCCCCCGGTCGACGATGTACAGGGCGACGTCTTCGAGATGCGTCTGGTGCACGTACGGGGCGAGCGTGCGCGTCGCCTCGACGGGATCCTCGCCGCGCACCACGAGGTTCGCGACGTCGAGGCTCACGCCGACCGCATCGGTTCCACTCGCCTCGACGAGCTGGAGCACCTCGTGCGAGGAGAGGTCCTCATGGGTCTTGAGGTTGAGGCGGAGCCCCTCCTCGAGGAGGCGCGGCACGAGCGCCTTGAGCGTTGTGGCGACGGCGGCGAGCTGGGCAGCGTGGGGGACGCTCGCGTGCTGCCGTTCCGTGCGGGTGTACGCGAAGAACTCGCGGCACCCAGCCGTCGCGGCCGCGTCGATGTGGGCATTGAGCTCGGCCAGGCGTTCGCCGGCATCGCCGAACGGCCCGAGCGAGCCGATTCCGAGCTCGACGTAGAGCCCCAACCGGGCCGCGAGCTCGCCTGCCTCCTTGAGGGCCACGCCGTCGAGCTCCGGGCTGATGGCCCGCGGTGTTGCGAAGAGCACGCCGTCGTACCCGCCCGAGCTGGCCCACGTCAGGGCCTCCTCGGGATGACCGTCTTCAAAGCCTTGGAGACGGCCGCACATGACGCCGATCCTCATCGATCGGCCCCCGGTGTCCTCGGAAATCCGAGGTTCCAGGGTCTGCGACTTTTTGGTCGTCATGCCATATGATTATCAGGCGTCTGATGTTTAGGGAAGAGGCTGTGGAGAACTTTCCCGAGTCACTCCGAGACCTGGGACGCATGTCGAGCAGCGTGCACGTGGGACACGAGTCACCATGGAGCGGGTTGCGAAGCTAATGTGCATCGCAGGCAAGAGCGGCCCCTCAGGCACCGCGTGAAGCGGCGGGCGGGTTCGTGCGAGACCGAGAAGGGGTCCGAGGATGCTCAAAGTCAACCGGGTGTCGGCCGTCGACGCCGTGATCGAGGAGATTCGCGGGCGCATCCGCGATGGCGAGTGGGCGCCGGGCGACCGGCTGCCGTCCGAGTCGGAGCTCACCCAGTCGTTCGGGATCAGCCGCGCCTCCCTCCGCGAGGCCACTCGCGCTCTGGTTCATGCCGGGCTCCTCGTGGTGCGCCAGGGCGACGGGACCTACGTCGACGCCGTGGATGAGGCGGCCGTGGCCCTCAATCGCAAGGTCACCAACAGCAAGCGGGCCGAGGTGATCGAAGTCCGCCGCGGGCTTGACGCACTCGCGGTCTCGCTGGCCGCCGCGCGCCGCACGGGCGAGGATCTGGCCGCGATGCGCCGGGCGCTCGACGACCGCAACGCCGGCGCGGCCCGTGGGGACCTCGCGGCGTTCGTCGACGGCGACACGCGATTCCACATGTCCGTGGCGAGCGCGGCCCACAACGAGCTCCTGAGCGATCTGTACGAGAGCCTCAACACTGCCTTCCGCAAGTCGATCGGGCACGCCATGGGCCAAGGCACTGAGGACCACGAGGCGCTGTACCGTGCGATCCAGGACCGTGACACGGCGACGGCGACGGAGCTCTCCCTCGCGATCATCGCCCGGATGGAAGACATGGCGGAGGCGGAGGCAGCGGAGGCATCGGACCTCCCATGACCATCGCCGAGCTGCGCCCGGGCCCGCCTCGTCCGTGCGTCGATCCCGCGGTGCTGCGGGTGGCGCTTTTGGGGTGTGGGACGGTGGGGAGCCAGGTGGCTCGGATCCTGCTGGAGGACTCGGGGGTGCTCGCGGCGCGTGCTGGGGCCCGGTTGGAGCTGGCGGGGATCGCGGTGCGCGACCCGGAGGCGAGGCGGGACGTGGAGCTCCCGCGCGGGCTGTTCACGGTGGACGCGGAGGCCCTGGTGGACTCGGCGGACCTGGTGGTGGAGCTCATGGGCGGGATCGAGCCGGCTCGGTCGCTGATCCTGCGGGCGGTGCGCAAGGGCGCCTCGGTGGTGACGGGGAACAAGGCGCTGCTGGCCCAGGACGGCCCGGCGCTGTTCGAGGAGGCGGACCGGAACAACGCGGAGCTGAGCTTCGAGGCCGCGGTCGCGGGGGCGATCCCGATCATCCGCCCGATCCGGGAGAGCCTCTCGGGGGACCGGATCACGCGGGTGCTGGGGATCGTGAACGGGACCACGAACTACATCCTGGACCAGATGGACTCGACCGGGGCCGCGTTCGCGGACGCCCTCGCGGAGGCGCAGCGGCTCGGGTACGCGGAGGCGGACCCGACGGCGGACGTGGAGGGCCAGGACGCGGCGGCGAAGGCGGCGCTGCTGGCGACGCTGGCGTTCCACACCCCGGTGGCGCTGGAGGACGTGCGCTGCCAGGGCATCACGGGCGTGACGGCGGAGGACATCGCGGCGGCGAAGGACTCGGGCCTGGTGATCAAGCTGCTCGCGATCGCGGAGCTGGTCGAGACCCCCGCGGGGGTCGAGGGGGCGAGCGTGCGGGTGCACCCGACGCTGCTGCCGCGGGAGCATCCGCTCGCGGCGGTGCGCGGGGCGTTCAACGCGGTGTTCGTCGAGGCCGAGAACGCCGGCGAGCTCATGTTCTACGGGGCCGGGGCGGGCGGGCGCCCCACGGCGTCGGCGATCATGGGCGACCTCGTCTCGACCGCCCGCCGCATCGTCGCCGGCGCGCCCGGACGCACCGACACCGCGACGCGCAAGCTGCCCGTCCTCGGCATCGAGGCCGTGACGACGAGCTACAGCATCGGCCTCGAGGTGGCCGATCAGCTCGGCGTGCTCTCCCGCGTCGCGGCGGTCTTCGCCGAGCATGGCGTCTCGATCGAGGCCATGCGCCAGACGCTCGACGGCGGCGAGCCCGGCTCGGGCGAAGGCCGTGCGGAGCTGCGCTTCGTGACCCACCGCGCGTCGGAGAAGGCCCTCGCCGAGACCGTCGCCGACATCAAGAACCTCGACGTCGTCGAATCCGTGACGAGCGTCCTCCGAGTCGAAGGAGTCTAGTGGCCCACCAGTGGCGCGGAGTCATCCGCGAATACGCCGACCGTCTGCCCGTCACCGAGGCGACCCGCGTCATCACCCTCGGTGAGGGCGGCACGCCGCTCGTGTACGCGCAGAAGCTTTCGGCCCTCACCGGCTCCGACGTGTACCTGAAGGTCGAGGGGATGAACCCCACGGGCTCCTTCAAGGATCGCGGCATGACGATGGCCATGACGGCGGCCGTCGCGGCCGGCGCGAAGGCCGTGGTGTGCGCGTCGACCGGCAACACGTCCGCGTCCGCGGCCGCGTATGCGACGTCGGCGGGCCTCACGTGCGCGGTGCTGGTGCCCGAGGGCAAGATCGCGATGGGCAAGCTGAGCCAGGCCATCGCGCACGGCGCGACCCTCCTCCAAGTCGACGGCAACTTCGACGACTGCCTCGAGATCGCCCGCAAGCTCGCCGAGGCCTACCCCGTGTTCCTCGTCAACTCGGTCAACCCCGCCCGCATCGAGGGCCAGAAGACGGCCTCGTTCGAGATCGTCGACGCGCTCGGCGACGCGCCGGACATCCATGTCCTGCCGGTGGGCAACGCGGGGAACATCTCCGCGTACTGGAAGGGCTACAAGGAGTACGCGAAGGATACTGTCTACACCTCGGGGGAGGGCGCCTGGGACGCCTCGGGCGACGAGCGCACGCTTCCCGCGGTTTCCACCAAGCTGCCCGTCATGTGGGGCGTCCAGGCCGCTGGCGCTGCGCCGTTCGTGGCGGGCCACCCCATCACGAACCCCGAGACCATCGCGACGGCGATCCGGATCGGCAACCCCGCGTCGTGGGACACCGCCGTCGCGGCCCGCGACGAGTCGGGCGGCCTCATCGAAGCTGTGACCGACGAGCAGATCCTCGCCGCGCACCGCTGGCTCTCCGCGAAGGAGGGCGTCTTCGTGGAGCCGGGATCGGCCGCGAGCGTCGCTGGCCTCCTCAAGCAGCACGAGGCCGGCCTGGTCCCGTCCGGGAAGACGATCGTGTGCACCGTGACGGGTCACGGCCTCAAGGATCCGCAGTGGGCGCTCCGCACCGAGGGCGGCGGGCAGGTCGAGCCGGTCAAGGTCGAGAACGACGTTGTGAGTGTCGCCTCGGCGCTCGGGCTGGAGCCGTAGGCCCCATGAGCCTTCAGACGCCGGCCGCGGCGGCCTCCCTGCGTACCGTCGCGGCCGGGCAGCGCATCACGGTGCGCGTCCCCGCGACCAGCGCGAACCTCGGGCCCGGCTACGACAGCCTCGGGCTCGCCCTGTCGCTCTACGACACCGTGAGCGTCGAAACGCTCGACGGCGACGAACTCGCCTTCGAGTTGAGCGGCGAAGGTGCGGACACGCTCCCACGGGACGCGAGCCACCTTGTGGTCCGGACGATCGATGCCGCGCTCGAGCGGCTCGGCTACCGCCGCTCGGGCCTGCGCCTCTCTGCGGTGAACGTGAGCCCGCACGGGCGCGGCCTCGGCTCGTCGGCGTCCGCGACCGTCGCGGCGGTGCTCGTTGCCGCCGAGCTTGTGGACGCGGAGGTCCGCCCCGACCGGCAGTGGGTGCTCCAGCTGTGCAGCGAGATCGAGGGGCATCCGGACAACGTGGCGCCCGCAATCTTCGGCTCGCTCGCGCTCTCTTGGCAGGACGGCGCGGCGTTCCGGACCGCGGTGGCGCGCGTGCACCGCGACGTGGTGCCGATCGTGGCCGTCCCTGACTACGAGCTCTCGACCGAGCTCGCGCGCTCGCTCCTTCCCTCGTCGGTTCCGCACAGCGCGGCGGCGGCGAACTCGGGCCGCGCGGCGCTGCTCGTCCACGCCCTCACACAGGACCCGTCGCTGCTCCTCCCAGGGACCGAGGACTACCTGCACCAGGGCTACCGCGCGTCCGCGATGCGCCCGAGCGCGGCGCTCA
>NZ_JBKZWT010000073.1:0-14914 GCF_047759905.1 Sinomonas sp. G460-2
GGCGGACCTCTTCGACGAGGCGCAGGAGCTCGGGCCCGTGCTGGCGCACGAGCGATTCGCCGAGCAGGGTGGAGACCCGGCGGACGTCCGCGCGGAGTTCGGCCGCCGGGCCGTTGGGGGCCGCGGCGAGGTCGCCGTGGTCGGTCGGGGAAAACGGGGGCATGCGGGCACTCCAGACGGATCGGGGCTCGTACGCGACGCCGGATACTGTGAGCCTGGGAGAGTTACTCAGCGCCAGACACTACCCGAGCCTGAGCTGCGGATGCTCCGCATGTCCGCATGCTGGCCCGGAACTGTTGGGTGTCAAGAAGCTATCCGCTTATTCCCCCGAACGAAGTGCTTCGCTCGGCTCGAGCCGCGCTGCTCGGTATGCGGGATAAATTCCCGCGATGGATCCCGCGGCGAGTGCGGCGGCAATGCCAGCGAGAGGGGCGACGGCGGGAACTACCGTTTGCTGATGCGTCACCGCCGCGTAGGCCAAGGTCGCGACCCCGCCAAACAGAACTCCGCAGGCACCGCCGATCAGGGAAAGAACGATGGCTTCGATCATGAACTGTGCGGCGACGTGAGACCGTCTGGCCCCGAGCGCCCTTCGGAGCCCAATTTCCCGGCGTCGTTCGAGGACCGCGATCACCATCGTATTGGCGATTCCCACGGAACCGACCAGGACGGCCACGGCGCCAAGCCCCAGGAAGAGCCCCGTGAACTGGGTTCTCGCCTTCGCCCGGGCCTCCAACACATCCGATGGGTGCTTCAGACGGACCGTTTCGGGATGCGCCGGGTTCGCGGTGAATGGGAGGACCCGGCTCACCGCTGGGACCTCGTCGGCTGCCGAACGCAGATAGACCTGGGTGGGTTGAAGAGCCGGGTTGAATGCTGATTCGGCCATGGGAAAGCCGATAAGCGCCGATTGATCGATTTCTGGGGCTATGGTCACCGGTTGAAGAATGCCGACTACGGTGAAGTACTCGTGTCCGACATATACGAGAATTCCGGGGCCCGGCGCGTTGATCCCCAAGACATTCGCGGCCACGGCGCCCAAGACGACGGCGGGATAGTGGATCGTGGCTTCAGTGAGGAAGGTACCGGATTCCAAGCGGGCGTCCAGCGTTTTCGGTAGGCCGATTTCGGCGGCGACCACCGAGATCCCGCCCGTATGGATCGCGGGGACCTCAGCCGTCCGCCGGACGCTCGCGCCGTCGATGTAGGCCGTCGCGGTGACGGATTGAACGGGCGGAATCTGGCGGATCATCGCTGCCGCCGTGGACGGCAGGGGTGCCGGTGTACCGGTCATCGTTTGGCCCGCGCCGACGGTCAGGAGGTTTCCCGCTGCGCCCAACTGGGCCAGCAGGTCGGCCTCGGAAGATGCGGAGATGCCAAGAACGGCGACTGCTGCCGCGATGCCGAGCGAGATGCCCAGGGCCGACAGCACTGAACGTCCGGGCCGCGCTTTCAGGCCGAGGAATCCGAGGCGCAACGCGTCGGCAACGCCGAGTACGGATCGCTGCCGCCGCGCGAAGCCTTTCATCGCGCACCAACTCTGATATCGCGTGTGATGCGCCCGTCAACGATCTCTATGCGCCGATCCATCGCTGCCGCAACGCCGGGATCGTGGGTCACGACGACGACCGTCGTCGCGTCCTCAGCCGACTCCGTCAGCACTGACAGGATGGTGGCACCAGTCTGGGTGTCGAGATTGCCCGTCGGTTCGTCGGCGAGGATCAAAGACGGATCGCCGGCGATGGCCCTGGCAATCGCCACCCGCTGACGTTCACCTCCCGAAAGCTGCGACGGCTTGTGGCGAAGCCTGTGGGCCAGGCCAACCCGGTCCATGGCCCGGACTGCGACGGCGACGCGGCTCCGGCGGGTGGCACCCGTGTAGAGCAGTGCCTGCTCGACATTCTCCACTGCATTCAGGTGCTCAAGCAGGAAGAACTGCTGGAAGACGAATCCGATCTCGTGCGATCGCGCGGCACACAATTCCGGCTCTGGGAGGGAGGAGACTTCGCGGCCCGCAAGATACACCGCCCCGGTGGTGGGACGGTCGAGGAGTCCGAGAAGGTTCAAGAGTGACGTCTTTCCGGATCCTGAGGGACCCACGATGGCGACCCGTTCCGAGGGCTCGATCCGCAGGTCCATGGGGTGCAACGCGGCCACGGGTTCCGCCGAGCCGTACGTCTTGCTGACGGAACGAAGTTCGATGAGAGGCGACGAGTTCGCCTCGGAAGAGAGGTTCATGACGACGGCACTTCCACGAGTTCACCCTCGGAAAGGTTTTCTCCCGTGATTTCAACGAGTGACGCAGTAAAGATCCCAGTTCTTACCGCCACGAGGTGACTGCTCCCGCCGTCGCGCACTGAAACGGCATACCCCCCGCCAGCTAGCGCTCGCAGTGCGGTAATTGGTACGGCCAGCACGTGCTGGGCTTGGGCCGTTTGGATATCGACCGACACCGGCGCCTGCTCGAGCCCGATCGCCGGCTGGCTGTTCGCCAAGCTCACGACGATGGGAATAGTTGGACCCGCTTGCGAGTCCTGAGGAGCGGAACTTCGATTCCCGCCAGCCAATGAGATTGACGTCGACACCGATTCCACCCTGCCCGCGACGGTCTGCTGCCCATCGGGCATGGTCACGGACACCTGATCCCCCGCCTTGACCAGATACCTCTGGGCCACGGACAACTGCGCTTGCACGACGATGGTGGTTCCGGTCGTGGTCATGACGGTGCTGCCGGGCTCCGGACGCTGCCCCACGTGGACCGAGTCCTGCTCCACGCGCAGCACGCCGGGCGCAAAGACGACATCTCCCGGACTCACGATGCCGGTCTGGACGACTCCCAGAGCCCGCTGCCAGCGCAGGATCGCCGCAGTCGTATCCCACGTGAAGGTCTGATCAACCACCAGGTTGGATGCGTCCGCGAAGCCGAGGGCGGTGAGGTTCTCCTCGAGTTCCTGCACGTCAGGCCCCGCCGCAACGCCGAGGCCGAGCGTCCGCCACATCGGACGTGCCCCGTAGAACAAGATGACGGGCGCGCCGTCGACCTCATACAGCGACTGTCCGCGCGTGACGACCTGCCCCGGAGACGGCAACGCGGTATAGGCGGTTCCCGCGTCCTGATTGACGACCGGGATTGGCGTGCCGTAGTCCAAGACGCCGGGCACCTGGACCGTGGTGGTCAGGTCGGTTCGGTGGATCGGCGCCGTTGCCAGCTGCCCGATCCCGGCTTGCGGCTGCGGCGCCGCGTGGAGCTGCCCCCAGGTGTAGCCGACAGAAACGGCCGCACCGAGCAGAATCAGGGCGATGGCGACGATGGCTCCCCGGCGGCGCGGCCTGCGCCTCCGGACCTCGGGATCCCTTCGGATGGGCTCGTCAGCCATTGCCCAAATTCTCCAACGTCGAGGCTGCTATTTCGGCGTCGAGAAGGCTTCGGCAGGCTGCTGCCGCTCTCTGGTAGGTCGGGTCCGCCTTGCCCCCGGCAGGCATCTGGCTTGAGTCCATTCCGAACCCGTGGTCCGGCGTATACCCGGTCTGAGGGGTCGGGTCCTTGATGTTCGGCAATCCGTGTTCGCGCAGGCACTCTGCTGCTTTGACCCCGGCTTGGACAAGTTGCGGCGGCGCAGGAGGCTCATCCTCTGGATTGAATCCCGCACGGACTGCCAAGTCGGCGCATGCCGCCTGAACTGAATCCGCCACGGATCTTGGTGCATCTTCAAGACTCCGCCGATCCGAAAAGACTCGGCCATCGGGCGTGAGGATCGGGTCACGGTAATTTGGCACGCCATGACTGCGAATGCAATCAGCGACTGCCCTGACTGCAGCCGCCCGGTCCGAGCTGGTACCGGACCCGGCTGCGCCGCCTTGGGAAGCCGCGCCCGTGCCGCTGCCGAGGCTCGGCACGCTCGGACCCGCCGCGGGCGCCGCGCACCCGGCTGTCAGCATCAGTGCCACTGCACCGAGCATCCCGAATATCCGTCGCACTTGCATGATTGCCTCCGGCTGTCCCTGACGTGTGCCTTCACGATCAGGTCTAACTCCGGACGGATGACATCTGTCCAACAAGGCTGGCGATCACCGTGCGTTCCTGCACCGCGTTATGGGGACGTCATGTGCGTTCTGCGATCATGGCAAATATGCGGATACTCGTGGTCGAAGACCACCAGGTCCTAGCTGACCGCATAGGAGAAGGCCTACGGGACCAGGGCCACGCCGTCGACGTTGTCTACGACGGTGCCGCGGCCCTGGAGGTGACCGCCTATACGAGCTACGACGTCATTGTGCTGGACCGTGATCTTCCTGGGGTTCACGGCGATCAGGTGTGCTCGGAGCTCGTTCGTCGCGACTCCAATGCGCGGATCCTGATGCTGACGGCGGCGGGAGGCGTCGAAGACAAGGTCGAGGGGCTTGATCTGGGAGCCGACGACTATCTCGCCAAGCCCTTTTCGTTCGCCGAGTTGGCGGCGCGGCTGCGGGCGCTCGGGAGGCGCGCCCCGTCGTCGCCTCCCCTCCTCAGCCGTGGCGACCTCAGCCTCGATCCTGCCCGACGTCTCGCGACCCGCGGAGCCAGGCCCCTTCTGCTGACCCGGAAGGAATTCGGCGTCCTTGAGTGCCTGATGAGCGCCGACGGCGCTGTGGTCAGCGCGGAAGAGCTTCTGGAACGAGTCTGGGACCTGAATATCGACCCCTTCAGCAACACCGTGTCTGTGACAGTCGCCCGGCTCCGCCGAAAGCTTGGCGATCCCGCGGTCATCCAGACGGTTGTCGGGAGCGGGTACCGGATATGAGGCTTCCCTCAAGAATTCTTGGCCATCGGTCGGCCCGTTTCCGTCTGACCGTCCTTTACATGACCCTCTTTGCGGCCGCGGGAGCAATCCTGCTGCTCATGACGTACGTGCTGCTGGCCCAAAGCCTGTCGCGTATCCCTGCGACATCGCCGACTACGAGTCCGTCGCTGGACCCCACATTTGCCGCAACGTGCAGCACAGCGACCGACCAGAATCTCATAGAGAAATGCAAGCTGGCCTACGAGCAGGGAAAGCAGGCAGGCGTGATCGATCAACGCACCGCGACGTTGAGTCAATTGCTCGGATTTTCGATGCTTGCCCTGATTCTGACGATCGTCGCGGCGGCAATTCTCGGGTGGTTCATGGCCGGCCGGGTGCTCCGCCCCGTGCGGCTCTTGACGGACGCCGCCCGGCGCGCCTCGCAGGAGAACCTCGCGGAACGCCTGGCGCTCACTGGCCCGCACGACGAATTCAAGGAGCTGGCGGACACCTTCGACCAGATGCTGACGAGGCTGGACACCGCCTTCGCCAATCAGAAACGCTTCATTGCCGACGCTTCGCACGAATTGCGGACACCGCTAGCCGTGATGCGCACGGCGATCGACGTCACCTTGGCCAAGACCGAGCCCACGCGCGATCAACTCAAGGCAATGGCCGAGGACGTGCGGGACGGCGTCGATCGTTCGGAAGCCTTAATCCGGGCGCTCCTGGTCCTCGCCCGGAGCGAAGCCGGAGTTGACGTGAGCGAACCGGTCAATCTCGAACTCATCGCCGAGAATGCCGTCGACGACGCGCGGCCGCACATATTGCGCGCCGGCTTGACCCTCGACACCGAATTTGATCACGCCCCCGTTCTTGGCGATCCCGTGCTGCTCGAACGCCTGACGGCGAACCTTTTGGACAATGCCACCCGACACAACGTTGAAGGGGGCTGGATTCGTCTGAGCACGTCCGTTTCGGGCAGCGGGGTGATCCTTGCAATATCAAACAGCGGCGAGAAGATCCCACCGGATGAAGTGCCCGGCCTGTTTGAACCTTTCCGCCGGCTTGCTACCCGCACAGGTTCGGCTGCCCGCACGAGTTCGCAGCAGGGGTTCGGCCTCGGACTGGCGATCGCCCGTTCCATCGCATCCGCCCATCAGGGGCGGTTGGAGGCGGAGAGCCGGCCCAGCGGCGGGCTCAGTGTGACTTTGAGACTGCCGATGGCCAGCCCCAAACCCGCGCTGCCTCGCCCCGGTAACCTTGAAGGGTGATGAAATCCCCTCTCCCCGTGCGCGACGGCGTCAACGCGACGCGCCTGCGCCTCCCGGAGGAGGGGCCATGGGAGACCGCGCTCGACTACATGCTGCACCGTTGGGGGCACATCGATCCCGAGGGGATCCTTCAAAGGTTCGACGACGGCGAGATCGTCGCGGCGGACGGCTCACCGCTGGACCGGGTCACCCCGCTCGCGGAGCACACGTTCATCTGGTACTACCGGACGCTCCCGGCCGAGGAGCGGCTCCCGGTCGAGCTGCGCGTCCTGCACCGCGACGAGCACGTGGTCGTGGTGGACAAGCCGCATTTCCTCCCCACGACTCCCGGCGGCACGTACATCCAGGAGTCGGCGCTCGTGCGGCTACGCAACGAGCTCGACCTCCCCGACCTCGTGCCGATCCACCGCCTGGACCGCATGACGGCGGGCGTTCTGCTCTTCGCCGTCAACCCCGAGACCCGCGGGAAGTATCAGGTGCTCTTCGAGCGGCGGAAGGTGCGGAAGGAGTACGAATGCGTCTCGATCGTCCGCGATCCCGAGCGTTTCGGCTCGCCCGTCACGGTGCGGAACCGCATGGTCAAGTCCCGCGATTATCTGCTCGCCGAGGTGATCGAGGGCGCGCCGAATGCCGAGACGCGCGTCGAGCTCGTGCGGGCCGCACAAACGGACGACGGCGCCGATGGTCACCCCGCGTTCAAGGCCCTGTTCAGTTTGGAGCCGCACACGGGCAAGACCCATCAGCTTCGCGTCCACATGGCCGGGCTCGGCGCCGGGATCCTCAACGACCCGTTCTATCCCGTGCTCCTCGACAAGGCGCCGGACGACTACGCGCGTCCGCTCCAGCTCCTCGCGCGGGCGATCCGCTTCCGTGACCCGATCAGCGGCCGCGAAACCGAGTTCCGGAGCAGCCTCGAATTGCAGGACGCTCCGGGCAGCTGAACTTGTCGAACTATTGACAATTTCTGTCAATGCCATCAACTTCGTGTCATGACTCTCAGCGAAGCCGTTGGCGAGGCCATTGGCTGGCTCCCCCTTGTGAGCCACACTGGTCCCATGAAGATCGACATCGTCACGGGTGACATCACCACCCGCCACGTCGACGCGATCGTCAACGCCGCCAACAGCTCGCTCCTGGGCGGCGGCGGCGTGGACGGCGCCATCCACCGGGCCGCCGGTCCGGAACTGCTCGCCGCCTGCGAGGAGCTGCGGCGCGGCGACTACCGAGACGGGCTCGCCGTGGGGCAGGCCGTCGCGACCCCGGGCTTCCGGCTGCCCGCACGGTGGGTCATCCACACCGTGGGCCCCAACTGGCACGCGGGAGAGCGCAGCCAGGACCTGCTCCGATCGGCGTTCGCGGAGAGCCTTGCCGTCGCCGACCGTCTCGGCGCGCGGTCCGTCGCGTTCCCCGCGATCTCCGCGGGCGTTTACGGCTGGGACCCGCGCGTCGTGGCCCGCACCGCCATCGACGCCATGCACGCCGCAGAGACCAAGGCCGTGGAGCTCGTGGAGTTCGTGCTGTTCACACGGGACCTCGAGGACGTGTTCGTCGCGGCCGCGGCCTAGCCTCCGCCCGCAGCGAAAAGGGTTGGCGGCGCCCGGCGAGGCTGGAAGCCTGCTCGTGTGAAGCTTCTGGTGTTGGGCGGGACTGGATGGCTCGGCCGCGAGATTGCCGCGAGGGCCGTCGGCGACGGTCACCACGTGACGTGCGTGGCCCGCGGGAGCGGCGTGCCCGGCGGCACAGCTTCGTTCCGTGCAGACCGTGACGACGACGCGGCGCTCCTGCCCCTCGCGGCAGAACGCTGGGATGCCGTGATCGACGTCGCGCGCGAGCCGGGACACGTGCGGCGCGCGGTCCGCGACCTGGCGCCGGTGGCCGGCCGCTACCTGTTCGTCTCCACCGCGAGCGTGTACGCGCCGCAGGCGTCGCCGGGTGCGGACGAATCCGCCGAGCGGGTGCCTCCGCTCGAGGCAGACACCATGAGCGGGCCCGAGGAGTACGGACCGGCCAAGGTCGCGTGCGAAGACGCGGTCCTGACGGGATTCGGGCCGGAACGCTCGTGCATCATCCGGCCCGGCCTGATCGCCGGCCCGGGAGATCCGACCGGCCGCACCGACTATTGGCCGTGGCGCTTCGCCCACCCGGCGCGGCCGGGGGAAATCCTCGTTCCGGACGCGCCCGAACTTCCCGCGGCCGTGATCGATGTCCGCGATCTGGCCGGCTGGATCGTGGGATGCGTCGGGCGCCGGACGAGCGGCATCTTCAACGCCGCGGGCCCGTCCGCACCGTTCCCCGATCATCTCGAGTCGGCCCGGGAGGCCGCGGCGAGCGATGCGGCGCCGGTGGCGGCACCCGAGGAATGGCTGCTCGCGCGCGGCGTGGGCGAATGGGCGGGCCCCCGCTCAATGCCCCTCTGGTTCGCTGACCACTCGATGTACGGCTCGCGCACGCCCTCGACCGAGCGTGCCCGCGCCGCCGGCCTCTCGTTCCGCCCGCTGATCGAGACCCTCCGAGACAGCCTGAGGTGGCTTGAAGCGCAGGGCGACGGCGGCCACAGCGGCGCTGGCCTGACCGATGCCGACGAGCGCGAGCTCCTCGCGCTGCTCGCGGGCCAGGCGGACCGCTAGAACCCGATCGGAACCCAGCGGCCGCGGCGCTGCCGCAGGACGCGGAGGGTGCCCGTCGTCGCGACGTCCTCGACGGCGTCGTGCATCGCGAGCGCCGATTCGCGCGCGGCGGCGGCTTCGTCGTCGTCGGACGCGGCCTCGACCAGAAAGCGCAGGGTGATCTCGGGGATCCCGCGCACCACATCGAGCCGGGTCGCCTCGATGAGGTGCCGCGATGCGAGGGCCTCCTCCGCCGCTTGAAGGACCCGCTCGGGCGGCTGGCCCGGGCGGAGCCCCGTGATCTGCAGGACGGCGCGGAAACTCGGCATAGCGCCACGGTACCGTTAGAAGGGTGACGCTCCAGGATTCACTGCTCGGCTTCGCCGCGCTCGCCGCCCTCATCACGATCATCCCGGGCACCGATACGGCGCTCGTGCTCCGCTACACCCTGAGCCAGGGCCGGCGGCACGCGTACGCGGCGGCGCTCGGCATGATCTCGGGCGCGTTCGTGTGGGGCGCGGCCGCGGCGACGGGCGTCTCGGCGCTCCTGACTGTCTCGACCGTCGCCTATGACGTGGTCCGCTTCGCCGGCGCCGCCTACATGGTGTGGCTCGGCGTGAGCCTCTGGCGCGCCTCCTTTCGCAAGGGCGGCGGAACGGACGACGGCGGCCAGCCAGTCCGCGGGCTTCCTCACCTGAGCTATGAGCCGCTGGGCCGCACGTGGGTGAAGGGCCTCGTCTCGAACCTGCTCAACCCGAAGTACGGCATGTTCTGCATCGCCGTGATCCCGCAGTTCCTCGTGCCCGGCGTCCCGCCCGTGTGGATGGGACTCATGCTGACCGTGGTGAGCAACGTCGAGGCGGTCGTGTGGTTCATCGCGATCGTCGCGGCCGCGCACTTCTTCCGGAAATGGCTCGAGGGGCCGAAGTTCCGCACGTGGATCGACCGCGTGACGGGCACGGTGCTCGGGGCGTTCGGCGTGGCCGCGGTCCTCGAGACGCGCCACGCGTAGCCGGCTGCCCGCTGGGCGTCGCCTGAGGCCTGCCGGCGCCAGGCCCCTAGAAGCCGGCCCCTAGAAGAGGATCACCTGACGCAGGGCGGTGCCGTCCGCGAGGGCGTCCATGCCCTCGTTCACCTGGTCGAGGCCGATCCGGCCCGACACGAGCCGCTCGAGGGGAAGACGGCCCTCCCGCCACATCGACTCGAAGACGGGGATGTCTCGTTCGGGGACGGCGGAACCGAGATAACTTCCGACCACGGCACGTGCACCCGCCGTCAGCGCGAGCGGCTCGATCTGGGACGTGGCGCCGGGGGCGGGCAGCCCCACCGTGACGAGCGTCCCGCCGACCCCGACGAGGCGATAGGCCGTCTCGAAGGCCCTCGGATGGCCCGCGGCCTCGAGGACGAGGTCGGCCTGGACATCCTGTTCTTCGGCCTCGGCGGGCACCAGGCAATCGTGGGCGCCCCACGCCGCCGCGAGCTCGAGCTTGCGCGGCGCGGAGTCCACCGCGACGACGCGGCGGCAGCCGATCGCGAGCGCGGTCAGCAGGCCTGCCATGCCGACTCCCCCGAGCCCCACGACGGCGACCGACGCCTCCGGGGACGCATGGCCGGCGTTGAGGAGCGCGCCGCCTCCGGTGAGCACAGCGCATCCGAGGAGCGCCGCGATCTCGGGCGGGACGTCGCTCCCGACCGGGACGAGCGAGCGGCGGTCCACGACGGCGTGGGTTGCGAACCCGGAGACGCCGAGGTGATGGGCCACCGGTGTGCCGTCAGCCGAAAGGCGTGTGTCGCCGCCGAGGAGCGTTCCGGCCGCGTTGCTCTGGGATCCGCGCGAGCATGGAAGCCGCCCCTCAGTCCGGCACTCCCGGCATTCGCCGCAGCGGGGCAAGAAGGTCAGGACGCCCAGCTGGCCGAGCTCGAGGCCCTCCACGCCGGGCCCGCACTCGACGACTCGGCCGGCCGCCTCGTGCCCGAGGAGCATCGGCACTGGACGCGGCCGGGTCCCGTCGACGACCGAGAGATCGGAGTGGCAGATCCCTGCGGCCTCGATCTTCAGGAGGACCTCTCCCGGGCCAGGCGCCTCGAGGTCGAGCTTGCGCACGGCAATCGGGCGGCTGGTCGCATAGGGGCGTTCCCCGCCGATGCGCTCGAGCACCGCTCCCCGCACCTTCCGGACGGCTGCTTCCTGCGGCTGGACTGCAGATGCGCTCACTGTTCCTCCTCGAGAAGCGGGCCGGGGACTCTCTGCGCCACCCTAGTACGCCGCTGGCAGTACGCCGCTGGCCGTACCCCTCTGGTCTGGGCGCGGCCCCTTCGGCGCTCGGGGACAGTTGCTGCCCGAAAAAGATCTGGGCATACGCGGCCCGCCACGGCATGCTTGGGTGCATGACTGAGACGATCGCCGAAGGTGCCGACAAGGACGCCCAGCTGCTCGCCCGCTGGCAGCGTTTCCGTGACAACCGCAACGCTGCCCTGGCCGAGGATCACGGCTGGCTGACTCTGACCTCGTTCCAGTGGCTCGAGCCCACGCCGTCGCCGGTTGAGCTCGTCCCGGGGCTGTGGTCCACGTCGGAATCTGTGGGACTTGAGGCCGCGGTGCTCACGGCCCACGCGGACGAGGGGCTCGTGTTCGACGAGGAGGGCGATCCCGTCGACGGGACGTTCAGCGCTCACCTGACCGAGGACGAATCGCTCAACTGGGTACGCTACGGGAGCATCGTCGTCGAGCTCGCGATGCGGGGCGGCCGGTACGCGATCCGCACGCGCGATTCGCAGTCCCCCACGCTCACGGAGTTCCGCGGCGTTCCCGTATACGACTACGCCCCAGAATGGGTCATCGAGGCCCACTGGGAGCCTTACCCAGCGCCGCGCGACGTGCCCATCTCGACCGCAAACCCGCTCGTGGAGGGCGTCCACCGCTCGGCGGGCGAGGTCGTGTTCCACCGTCACGGCCATGAGTACCGGCTCCAGGCCGAGCAGGGCAAGCTCGGGGACCTGACCATCACGTTCCACGACGAGACCAACGGCTCCACCACGGACGACTGGCGCAAGGTCACCGCCGCCAAGCCCCGTCCGGACGGCACCGTGGTCCTCGACTTCAACCGGGCCATCAACTATCCGAGCGCGTTCACCGCGTACGGGACGTGCCCCATGCCGGTCAAGGACAACTCGCTCGACCTCGCGATCGAGGCCGGGGAGAAGATGCCCGAGTCCACCAACTGAGTCGTCTCGCGTCAGCGGATCGCCGAGACCCCTGTGATGTCGCGGCCCGCGATGAGCGTGTTGACCTCGAAGGTGCCCTCGTACGTGTAGACGGCCTCGGCGTCGGCGAAGATCTTGGCCATGCGGTAATCGGTCACGATCCCGTTGCCGCCGAGGATCCCGCGGCCCAGCGCGACCGTCTCCCGCATGCGCGCCGTCGCCCACGCCTTGGCGAGGGCGACGCGCGGCATGGTCGCCTCTCCCTCGTCCTGGAGCCGGGCGAGCTGGGCGAGCATGGCCATCGACGCCGTCGCGTTGCCGAGCATCTGCGTCAACTGCCCCTGGATGAGCTGGAACGAGGCAACAGGCCGCCCGAACTGCTGACGCTCCACGGCGTACTGCCGGGCGACGTCGAAGGCGGCGAGCTGCTGCCCCACCGCCTGCCACGCGACGAGGAGGCGCGAGCCGAGGAGCATCGTCCGGGCCTCGTCGAACGTCGAGATGCCGGGAAATCTGTCCGCCTCGGCGACCCGCACGCCGCTGAACGTCAGGTCCGCGTTCTGCACCGTCCGGAGCGCGATCTTGTGCTCGATCCTGGTCCGCTTGAGCCCCGGCGAATCGCCCGCGACGATGAAGCCGCGCAAGGCCCGCCGCGGATCCGGGGCGGCGGTGTCCCGGGCCCACACGAGCACGTGGTCCGCGAACGTCCCGTTGCCGATCCAGCGTTTGGCGCCGTCGAGCACCCAGACGGCGTCGGCGCCGTCGCCCTCTCGGCGCGCGGTCAGCGAGAGCCCGCCCGCCACGTCGGAGCCGTGATCGGGCTCCGTGAGCGCGAACGCGCCCGTGGTGCGCAGGGCCGAGGCGTCGGCGAGGTAGCGCTCGCGCTGCTCGGGGCTGCCGAACTCGCACAGGCCCTCGACGAAGAGATCGTGGTGGACCATGAAGAACGTTGCGATCGAGGTGTCCGCGCGCGTGAGCTCCGCGATCACGAGGCCCTGGAAGAGGCGCGAGTACGCGGGGCGGTGCGGGAGGGACCGGTGCGGCGTGGACAGGCCGAGCGCGCCGAGCTTCGGCACGAGATCGAACGGGAACTCCTCGCGGTCCCACCAGCCCTGCGCGTGCGGAGCGACCTCGGCGGCGAGGAACTCGCGCAGCTCGGTGAGCTTGGCGCGCTCGCGGGGGTAGAGGAGCGCCTCGACGTCGTAATAGTCGGCGGACGGGAGGCCGGCGGACCCGCTCACGGTCAACGGGGTGCCATTCGGATGGCGCCGTCGAGGCGGATCGTCTCGCCGTTGAGCATCGCGTTGTCCACGATGTGGGCCACGAGGTTCGCGTACTCGGCAGGGCGCCCGAGCCGTGCGGGGTGCGGGACCTGCCTGCCGAGCGAGTCTTGGGCCTCCTGCGAGAGCCCTGCCATCATCGGTGTCTCGAAGATCCCGGGGGCGATCGTCACGACGCGGATCAGCGAGCGCGCGAGCTCGCGCGCGATCGGCAGGGTCATGGCGTGCACGGCGCCCTTCGACGCGGAGTACGCGGGCTGGCCGATCTGCCCGTCGAACGCGGCGACCGAGGCGGTGTTCACGATCACGCCGCGCTCCGGACCGCCGAGCTCGGTGGTCACGGGCTCGGTCTCGACCATCGCTGCCGCGGCGAGGCGGATCACGTTGAAGGTGCCGAGCAGATTCACCCGGATCACGCGCTCGAACTGCTCGAGCGGCAGCACACCCTCGCGGCCCAGAACCTTGCCGGGGGTGGCGATTCCAGCGCAGTTGACCACGGCGCGGAGCGGCCCGAGCTGGGACGCGCGGTCGACGGCGGCGCTCACCTGGGCCTCGTCCGTCACGTCGGCGGGCACGAACACTGCGGGCGCACCCGCCGCCGAGAGTTCCTCGGCGAGGCGACCCCCCGCCTCCTCGCTGCGACCCCCGGGAAGGTCCACGAGGACGATCGCGGCCCCTCCCTCGTGCAGCCGGCGCGCCGTTGCGGCACCCAACCCCGATGCGCCGCCGGTGATCAAAGCCGTCGCGCCACTGAGCTCCATTGCCCCTCCAGTTAATGTTGACTAACTGGGGCCCATCTTAGCGACCGTGACCGTGCGCGTCACCGTCCGATTTCCTCGACCGCCGCCGGATCCTCACCAGCTTTGAACCGCGACGCACGGCGCGTCGGCGGGGACACGCCGTCGTCCGTCTGCGGTGACCCATGAAAGCTGGTGAGATTCCCGCGCCGGGCCGCTACCGTAATCCCGTGAGCAGCGACCCTTGGGCTGTGCGCGCAGCCACCGTGGCGGAGCAAGTCGGCGGCGCCTACGGACATCGCCTCGCAGGACTGCCCGGGACGTGGATCGGACGGATCGATCTCCCCGGCGCCAGGCCGCGGCCACCGTGGGGCGAGTGGAACTACTGGTGGCAGGCGCACTTCGTGGACTGCCTCGTCGACGCGGCGCGGCGCGAATGGCACCTTGCGAGCGAGCCGCCCAGCGCGCCGCCCAGGTGGCTCTCCCTCGCGCAGCGGGTCATCCGGACCATCCGGCTGCGGAACTTCGGGCGCTTCGAGAACCTGTTCTTCGACGACATGGCGTGGCTCGCTCTCGCCGCCTCCCGCGCCGAGCGGCTTTCCCGCGAGATCGGCTCGGCGGGCCTTCCGCCCGCGGCGCGCGCGGCCGAGGTGCTTGGCCGGAGGCTCGTGTCCGGGGACACGCTCGACCTCGGCGGCGGCATGTTCTGGAACACGAAACGTCAGTACAAGAACACGGCCGCGACCGGTCCCGCCGCGCTCCACTTCGCCCGCTCCGACGATCCGCGCGCGCGGCGCCGCGCTCAGGCGCTCGTCGACTGGCTCTTCGAGAATCTGCTCGACCCCTCGAGCGGACTGTTCCTCGACGGGATCGACCTCCGCCGCGACAAGTCCGGGTACCTCACCACGACCGTCAACCACGACGTCTGGACCTACAACCAGGGCCCGATCCTCGGCGCCCTGCTCGAGCTCGGGGGCGATCCCGGGACCGAGCCGGGGGCGTCGAACCTCGAGCGCGCGGGGCGGCTCATCGAGGCGATCGCGGCTGGGCTCA